>JBKPDZ010000017.1:0-13582 GCA_046728135.1 Gemmatimonadota bacterium
GGCGGGTACACCGTCGGTGTGCTCGTCCAATGCAACTACGGCTCGCGCGCGCGCCTATCGATCGTGGGGGTGCCGATCGGACAAGAGATTCCCGATCTGCTGCCCTGCTACGACTCGATTCCGGCCATAGCGCGAGCCGGAAGTCGCCGCTGCGCCCCCCCCGCTCCCCCCGCCCGCCCCGCCTCCCCCGCCCCCGATGGCGAGAGGGGATCGATCATCATCGTGATCGCCACCGACGCGCCGTTGCTACCGCATCAACTCAAGCGCATCGCCAAGCGTGCCGCGCTCGGCGTGGGCCGCTTGGGCGGGACGGGTGGCAATCCCTCCGGCGATATCTTCGTCGCCTTTTCGACCGCCAACCCGGGAGCCGCAAAGCCTGATGCGAATGTGAGCCTAACAATGCTGCCAAACGAACGGATCGACCCGCTCTTCCAGGCCACCATTCAGGCGACGGAAGAGGCGATCGTCAACGCGATGGTAGCAGCCGAAACGATGACCGGAATCAATGGCCTCCGCGTCTACGCCTTGCCCCAGGACCGCCTCCGCGCCGCGCTCCGGAAATACAACCGGCTGATCGAGCCGCGGCGGTGAGGATCCGGTGTCTGCTCCTGCTGGCATTGATCGCGGGCTGCCAATCCGAGGCACGCCGGCTGCTCCTGGTCGATCTGACACTCGCTGACCCGCTGACACTGGATGCGACGGCGGCACCGTGGCATGCCGCCGGTTATCACGTGGATTACCGCCGCTTCTATCCCCATCTCACGCGTTCTGATCTGGGTCGCTATCGCACGCTCGTGATCCTCGGCGGGCGGGAGCCCGGAGGCCGGTCCGACGCGTTGACGATCGGCGACCTCGCGATTCTCACTGACTGGATCCGCCGAGATGGCGTGGTCGTCCTCGGCTACACCGACGGCGAGCTGGATCGCTGGCTCATGAACCAGTGGCTCGTTGCACAAGGCGCGGGCATCGGAATTGGGGGTGCGCCGAGCGATGCCCGTGCAACACCGCTTCTGCATTCGGCGCTCGACAATGCCGGGTACGCGCCATTCCCGGCCGGCCGCAACCGCCCGCTCAAGGTCCGCGATCGCAGCCAGACCTTGGCGCGCGCGCCGGACACCGCGGTTGTGGCCGCAAGCCGGACAGGAGATGCACTGATTGTAGTCGCGAGCCGCAGCTTGCTCGCCGCCGGCGACACGAATCCCGTGACGCGCTACTTCCTCGTGGCGCTCGCCCGTTGGACCCGGCGACCGGCAGAATGGGCGAGTGTCCGCGCCGCGACACATGACACCCCGCTTCAGCTCGCGAACGCCCCCCAGCCCGTCGCCATGACTCCCCCGAGCCTAGCCCCCCCCGCGGGAGCTGAGACCATCGTTCTGCCGGAGGTGGGCAACCCCAAGGGAGAACCAGGCGAAGCCATCTCGGTCCCCGCCTGGGTGAGCCGGCAGGGGGTGCGGGGGCTGTGGAGCCGATTCACGCTCTGGTCGCTCGATTCGCTGTTGCGATTTGTCGACGTCGCCGGGCTGAATGCGCTCGTGACGACGATCCCCCAAGTCGGCCTCAGCGACACGATCAGCACGCGCAACCTTTGGAAGATTACTGGCGAACGGCTGCAGGCCACGAGTATCCGCTGGTTTCCGGCTGCTGCGCTCGCGGCGATTCCCTCGGGCGGAGCGAACGAAGTCGACCGGCATGGTGAGCTGACACCAATTCCCTGTGGGCTCGACTCACTGTATTGGCGCAATGGCTTACGCCCCACGTTGCGCGTGCTCGCCCGGTTGGGGGGGGGCGTCATCAAGCCCGAGGTGATCACGGGCGTCGCGTTGGACCTCGACAGCGCGATGACCTCCTTTCGCGGCAGCGGTTTTTGCGATGCCGATTATCAGATTGGGTTGCGGGCGCTGGGACTCGATCGTGCCGAGGTCGAGCGCCTCGCCGCGGTACCGCCGGCGGTTCGGTACGACACGTTGCTCGAGCGCGGTTGGTTGAGCCGTTACTACCAGGGCCTCGAGGACGCGGTCGCCGAGCGCGCCTTGGCGCTGCGGGGTGAGCTGCGGCGCTTGCGTCCTGACCTGCGATTCGCGTTTCACGCGAGCGTCGTGCCGGCCGACTGGTTCTCGTTCGGCTTGCTGCGCGGGTTTTCGAGCCCCGACGCCCCGGTGCTGCTCTGGCTGCGCGAGGACACGCGGCCGACACTGGTGCGGCGCTATCGCGCGCGCAACGTCTTCGCGCTCTCCGCCATCGGCCTCGAGCCCGCGCGCGCGACGTTCGCGCCGGCCGAATTGGCACGCTTGCGATTCGCCGCGTTCACCGAGCATACGGGGTTTTGGCTCGACGGCACCGCGACCGATAGTCTGGGTCGCGTGATCAGGCGCTTCGCGAAGTAAGACTTGCCCGCTGGCCCAGGTGGCCGGTAACTTCCCAGCCTGGAAGTGGTGGGGCCGATGGTCGCGGGTGGCCGGCTGCAGGGGCCATTCGAGGAAAGTCCGAGCTCCACAGGGCAGACCGCCAGGTAACGCCTGGGCGCCGTGAGGCGACGGAACAGGGCCACAGAGAACAGACCGCCCTTGTATCCAAAGGGTAAGGGTGAAACGGTGGGGTAAGAGCCCACCGCGCGTCTGGCAACAGGCGCGGCACGGCAACCCCCGGTCGGAGCAAGGCCAAATAAGCAGCGAGACCCGGCCCGGGTCGTTCGAGCTGCGGGTAGGCCGCACGAGATGGCTGGCGACAGCCATCCCAGAGAGATGACCATCTGCTCGTACCAACGAGTAAACAGAACTCGGCTTATGGTCTCACCACTTCCTCTCCTGTGAGCACCACGCCCCACAAGCCCCCTGCGTCCGCCCCCTATCCTCCCCATTGGGAGAATGTCGCGGATTTGCGCGTCTTTCGAACGACCGCTGCGGAGTGGGAGAAGCTCATCGGCTGGCGTACCGACATGCGCAAGCGAGGGTGGAAACTCCTCAAGGTCATGAGCGAGGACGCCGAGGTGGTGGCCATTTTCGGGCGTACCAAGACGAAGGCATAGTCGATGCGCCGCGTCCTGTTCGTGGCAGCCGCACTCAGTGCGCTTAGCTGCGGCCCAAAACCCTCTCCCGCCAATCCAACACCGGCCAGCTCCGGGTCAGCACCTGCGCCGCCGCCCCCGCCGCCGCCGCCGCCCCCGCCGCCACCGCCCCCCCCGCCGGCTCGCGCGGATGCAGCAGTCCGGCTGGGCCCGAGCGCACTGCGCTACGTCATGCACCAGGTCATTCATATCGACCAGGAGTTTCAGGGCATGCGCCAGCCGCTCGATTTCGGTCTGCGCGCGTTCTTCGCCGTCACGATCACCGGGCCTGCCGATACGAGCGGCTACCCGACGACGATCACGATCGATTCGATCGTCGCCGACTCGGGCACGACGGCGCCCATGGGCATCAACCTCGCCGTCGCCAAGGCGCTCGCGTACGCCGGCCGGCTGACGCCCAAGGGCGAGTTCCGCAACCAGAAGCCCTCCGACAGCACGGCTGCCCAATCGCTGGCGCCGGTGGTCGGTTCGTTCAAGAACTTTTTCCCCCGGCTCCCACCGAACGGCCTCACCCTCGGCGCGATTTGGACCGACACGGTGACCGAGAACGACCGGGCCGCGGGCAGCGTCACCGTCACGAGTATCAACCGATCCCATGCGGTCGTATGGGAGGAACGCACCGGCACCCGCGCGCTGCGCGTGGACGTCACGTCCGATTTCACGATCAAGGGGGGCGGACAGCAGGGCGGCCAGCCGTATGAGGTCGCGGGCACCGGCGTCCGCAGCGGCACCGACTTCGTTGCGGCGGATGGCCGCTACATGGGCGGCGAATCGCGCGATTCGACGTCGATGACCATCACGCTACCGATTCAGGCGATGACGATTCCGCGCACGCAGGTGTCGAGGACGACGGTCTCGGTGCGGCCCTAATGGGCGGTTTGGCGGTTCGGCGGTTCGGCGGTTCGTGCCTCATTGCGACCGCGTTTCTGACCGCCCAACCGCTCAACCGCCTAACCGCCCAGCAGGTCGCTCCCAACCGCGCCACCGCGTATCTCTTTCCGACGAACGTGCAGGACGCTCGGGCCATCTGGGTCAATCCCGCGCGGCTGGCCGTACAGCGCGAAGCCTCGATCTACGCGGAACTGGCTGTCGACCATCCGGGAGCGAACGGGCGACTGCAACAGATCAATGCCGGATTCAACTCGCGCGGCCTGTCCGTCGGGTATCAGCGTGACATCCTCGACAATGGGGTGCGCGGCACTACCTACCGGCTCGGTCTGGCGGGAGGGTCCGGCGGCCTTGCGGCCGGCTTCGACATCGCGCGCTACGAGGGCGGAGGCACGCACGCGACGGGCTGGGATCTCGGCACGTCGTATATCGCACGCCCAAGCCTCACGCTCGGCCTTGTGGCGACGAACCTCGGCCAACCGATCGTGCGCGGTTTGCGGCAGCGACTGACGTTCGTTCCCGGCTTCACCTGGCAGCTGCCGCCACTTCCCACCTTGGGAGTCTCGGCGGACGCGCGGATCACTCCTGACTCGGTGGCGTCGTATGCGTTTGGGGCGAGCTGGCGCGCGGCAACAGCCTCGCGCTGGCCCATCGAGATCATCGCGCGACTCGACACGGACGGCGGCCTCAGACGCGGCGCCTTCACGCTGGGGTTTTCGTTTGGCGGGCGGGATCGGGGTGGACTCGTCGCCACCACACCGGGAGACGTCTCCCGGATCGATGAGTTGAGCCTGTACGGGTTGTCCACGCGCGAACCGGCGCCCGGCCGTCGCTAGGAGCGACGGCGCGTCGTCCGTTTGCGGGTGGGGGCGGGAGCCCGCGGCGATGGTTTGGAAGGCGTGGTAGCGCGGGGCCGCGGGCGAGCACGGGGCGGAGCGACCGCTTCCTCGGTCCGATTGAGTTGCGGGCGCAGCTGCATCATGTCGCGAAACGACAGGCTGCGGTACACCGTATCGGCGAGCCGCGGCGTGTAGACCACCAGCCGAAACGACAATCCGCCGTGAATCTCGAGATTCATATCCCGACGCACACTGTCGCGTGCGTAGGATCGGACTTCGTGCGGCGTCACGACCACCGTGCGGCGGCGCGTGAGCAGCAACAACGTCGAGTCCTCCTGGCCCGCGGGCCGGTAGACGTACCGTGGGACATCGCCGGCGACCAGCGCCCCGCGAGCGCGCAGCATGCGCGTGAGGCTGTCGGGCAAGGGGGGATGCGCCGCGACGCGCGGCGGTGTGCTGAACACATAGTACGCGACGGCGGCGGCGCCCCCCACGAATGCGATGAACAACAGGCATCCTGCCACGCTCAGACCGACCAGCGACCGGTAAAACATCGACCGCAACCGGCGCCGCAGCGGGATATGCACGCGATCGCGCGCCGCGGTCGGCAATGCGCCAACCAGGGCGCGGCTGACCTCGCTCGCCATCTGAAAGCGCTTGCTGCGATTCTTCTGCAGCATCCGGTCCAGCACCACGGCCATTTCTTCCGGCACGTCGGGGCGGTGGCGGCGGATCGGGTCGGGCTCCTCGGTGAGTTGTTGGGCGAGAATCGCCGCCGAAGACGGACCCTCGAACGGCGGCGATCCGGCGAGCATCTGGTAGAGCACGATCCCGAGGGAGTAGACGTCGGATCGGCCGTCGAGGCTGTCGTCTGACGCCTGCTCGGGGCTCATGTATTCCGGCGTCCCGACGATCATCCCTTCGCTCGTGAGCCGGGTGGACTTGGGCGCGGCCGCCTGCGCCGCTTTGGCGATCCCGAAGTCGGTCACGAGCGCGTGCCCGCTCTTGTCGAGCAAGATGTTATCGGGCTTGATGTCGCGGTGCACGATCTCGTGGCTGTGCGCGTAGGCGAGCGCGTCCGCCACCTGGCGGGCGATGCGCGCGGCGTCTCCGACGGAAAGCGTCTTCTGAGTCTCGAGCAATTGGCGCAGCGACGGGCCGTCGATGCACCGCATGATGAGGTAGAAGATTTCTTGCTGCCGGCCGACCTTGTAGATCGGCACGATGTGCGGATGCTCGAGGCGCGCGACGGTCTGCGCTTCGCGCAAGAAGCGCTCCGCGACCACCGACGACGGCGCGAGCTCCACGTCCAGCACTTTCACCGCGACATCGCGATTCAGCACGTTGTCGCGCGCGCGGAACACCGCGGCGAAGCCCCCCTCACCCAGCAGGGGGCCAACAGTAAATTCCTGTCCAAGCGCTTGTTGCAGGCGCTGCTGGAGGGCTGCGAGGTCCATGGCGGTGCAAAAAGCTAGAATTGCGGGACGCGTTGTGCTAGGGAGCGGCGCGCTCTTTGTCGCGTGGTTGCTCGCGGTCTGGCCGCCACCCATCTGGTGGCGCGATCACGAACCACGCTGCACGGCGATGATGCGCTTGCGCGCCGACGTGCCGTCGTGCCGACGTGTGGGGCGCCTGGAACCGACGCACGTCGGCACGTCGGCGCGTCGGCACGAAAAGTCGCCCCTCCTTGAGCGTATGGTCATCATCGCCGAGGACTCGCGATTCAAAACGCATCACGGGGTGGATTTCGTGGAGCTGCGCGACGCGTGGGCCGCGGGCGGCCACCGCGGCGCGAGCACGATCACGCAGCAGCTGGCCAAGAATCTCTATCTGTCGCCGTCGCGCTCGTGGTTGCGAAAACTCAAGGAAGCGGTAACGGCCGTCCGGCTCGAGCTCGCGTTGAGCAAAGACCGCATCATGGAGATGTACCTCGATCTGGCGGAGTTCGGGCCGGGCGTATGGGGAGTGAACGCCGCGAGTGCGGCCTACTTCGGTGTGACGCCGGATCAACTCAGCGACGCGCAAGCCGCGGCCCTCGCCGCGACGTTGCCGCAGCCGCGCACCTCCAACCCGGCGTTCCGGCCCGCGCGCATGCTCACCCGGCGCGATCTGATTTTGGCCCGCTACTACGGCGGCACGACCCCCGTCCCGCCGGCACTGGAGGATTCGATCCCCGAGATTCCCGCAATCGAGCCGCCGGTCCTTCCGCCAATCTTAGATACGGTGGTGGTCGACACGTTGGTAGTTCCCGATACAACACGGGACCACCCAGATTCGGGTGGTCCCGTTCACCGTTGACTCGAACCCGCGGTGCGTCGGTGCGTCTAGTCGTGATTGTCCGCGCTTAGTCTACCAGCCGTAGTGGCATCACCAGCGCCATGTAGGACGCGGGATCATTCCAGCCCACCGGCTCGATCGTCGCGGCCCGTTCGGGAGCCTTGAAGGTGAGCCGCACTTCATCCGTCGGCATGTACTTGAGGATCTCGAGCAGATACGTCGCGTTGAAACCGATCTCGAGCGGTTCGCCTTCGTAGGTGACCGCGAGCTCGTCCTGTGCCTCGCCCAGGTCGGGCGTCTGCACCGAGAACTTGACGGTGCCGCCGGAGAACGCGAGCCGGATGCGATGCGTCTGGTCGCTGGCCACGACGCTCATGCGGCGCAGCGCCGCCGCCATGGCCGCTTTGTCGACCGTCGCCTGCTTGTCGTTCTCGCGCGGGATCACCTGCTCATAATTTGGATACGGTCCCTCGATGAGACGGGAGAACACCAGCGTGCCGCCGGCACGAAAGCCGATGTGGTTGTCGCTCTTGGCCAGCTCGATCTCGGCATCGCCCGAGTAGAGCCGGCGAATCTGCTCCAGCGCTTTGGGTGGGACGATCAGATCCGCCGTGGATCCTCCCGTCGCCGGAACGTCCATCTTGGCCAGGCGGTGCCCATTGGTGGCCACCATCCGCATGCGGTCGGGCCGCAGCTCCCAGAGCACGCCGTTCAGGATCGGCCGGCTCTCTTCGGTCGACGCGGCGAAGGCCACGTGGCCCACGAGCTTGTGCACCACGCCGGCCGCGGCCTTCCACGCCTTCTCGAACTTGACGACGGGGAAGGAGGGAAACTCTTCGCGTGGCAGGCCGAGCAGCTTGAACTTGGAGCGGCCTGACTCGATCGACACGCGGGCTTCGCCGGCCGCGGTCACGCGCACCGGTCCTGAGGGCAGCTCGCGCGCGATATCGACGAGCTTCTTGGCCGGCAGCGTGACCGCGCCGTCCGCGTCCACCTCTGCGGGCACCGTCGTGCTCACCGCGATGTCGAGATCGGTTCCCGAGAGCCGCAGACCGCCGCCCGACTTGGACGCCTCGACGAGGACATTCGCAAGCACCGGCAGGGTCGTTTTGGCAGGCACGGCCGCCGCGACCGCCGCTAAGCCTTCCTGTAGCTGCTCCCGCGTGATTGTGAACTTCATGCTGGGCGCTTCGTCTCCAAATGAGGAAAGTCTTTACTACTGCTTCTCTATATAGAAAGACTAGTAGTAGTAGCAGACTTGGGGGATATGTGGGTGATATCGCTAAAGCGCAACCAGCGCATCACCTGTATTCACTCACCCAATGTTAGTGCACTGTTGGGACTGTTGGCGCTTTGCGGAAAGCTGCGTCATTGTCCCCACAACCCACATGCCACGCTGTTTCCCACGCCGCTGTGTTCGTTACAGTGCGGACAATTCCTGCCGCGCCATTTCGACGCGTTCTTTGAACGTGCGATCCCGCATCATCTGGCGCTCCACCTTATCCACGCTATGAATCACGGTGGAATGGTCGCGGCCGCCGAACGCCTGTCCGATTTCTACCAGCTGCATCCCCAGCATGTCGCGCGCCAAGTACATCGCCACCTGGCGTGGGATGGTGAGCGTTTTGGTCCGCGCTTTGGAGCGCAGGCCTTCGGGCGTGACCCCCCAACGGCGCGCCACGACCTCCTGGACCCGATCGATGCTCGGCGCAGACCCGCTCGCCCCGCCATACCCGGCCCCATCCTCGCCCTGCCGGATCTTGTCCGACAGCGCGTCGCGGGCCAGCTCGATCGTGACCTCGCGATTCTTGAGTGAGGCGAACAGCAGCAGCTTGATGATGCAGCCTTCCAGCTCGCGCACGCTCGAGCGGATGTGCTCGGCGATGAAGCGCAGCACATCGTCCGGAATCGTGAGCTCGAGGTGATCCTGCTCGGCTTTCTTCCGGAGAATGGCGATGCGGTGCTCGAGATCGGGGTGCCCGATATCGGCGACCATCCCCCACTCGAATCGGGAGATGAGCCGGTCTTCGAGACCGGGGATTTCCTTCGGCGGCCGGTCCGACGTGAGCACGATCTGCTTGTGCGCCTCGAACAGCGCGTTGAAGGTGTGGAAGAACTCCTCCTGCGTCATTTCCTTCCCTTCGAGGAAATGCACGTCGTCCACGAGCAGGAGATCCACGTCGTTCCGATAGCGCCGCCGGAATTCCGACATCGTGCGCGCGTGAATCGATTCGATCACGTCGTTGATGAACTGCTCGGCGCCGAAGTATTGCAGCCGCGTCTCGGGGTTTTTCTCGAGCACGGCGTGCGCGATGGCCTGCATCAGGTGCGTTTTGCCGAGTCCGGTCGCGCCGTAGATGAACAGCGGGTTGTACGTCTTGCCGGGGGCTTCCGCGACGGCGTGTGCCGCGGCCGCGGCGAGCTCGTTCGACTTGCCGATGACGAACGTCTGGAATGTGTAGCGCTCGTTGAGCGGCGTGGTTGCGACCGGGGATGCGGTCGCGACGCCCGCGCTCTCACGCGGTGCGACGAAGAAATCCATCTGGGGACGTCGCTGGCGGTCTTCCTGCACGCGGAAGACGACAGTGGTCGGCCGGCCCAGCACGCGCTCGGCGGCACGCGCAAGAAAGGCAGCGTGCTTCGACTCGTTCCACTCCGCGGCGAACTGATCGGGCGCACCGAGAATCAGACGGCCGTCGTCCAGTGCGATGGGCTCGGATGGCTCGAGCCATGTCCGCACCGTCGCCTCGGGAAGTTCACGTCGAGCTTCGTCGAGGAGGCGCTTCCAAGCTTCGTTTACCGATTGCTCCATTACGATTTTTCAGATTTTGGAAGGACGTCCAGCAAGGGCGGCCCGAAAGTACGGGCCGCATGTGGAAAAGTCAACCTTGACCGGTGCGTCGCGAGCCGGGTAACTTTCCCGGCCTTACTCGAGGAAATTTATGGGTCCGACGTACCGGCCGCGCAATCGGCGGCGCATCAATAAACATGGATTCCGCGCGCGGATGAAAACGGTGTGGGGCCGCGCCACACTCTCTCGCCGGCGCAAGAAGGGTCGCAAGCGTCTCACCGTTCGTTCTCCATCCAAACACCGGAGCCGCTAAACGCGCGAGCGGTATCCGCGCCGCGTGCGCCTCACACGCGGCTCGGACCTCACGGCCTGCTGGGCGACAGGGCGCCGTAGGCGCATGCAACATCTCGATCTGGCCTGGCGTCACAGCACCTTGGGTCACGCGCGTCTCGGACTCATCGTCCCGCGTCATCAGTCATCGGCCGCCCGGCGCAATCGGCTGCGGCGACGGCTGCGCGAAATCCTGCGGCGCGACGTCCTACGTAAGCTGCCCTCGGTCGACCTCGTGATTCGCGCGAAGCGTTCCGCCTACACCGCCTCATTTGCAGTGCTGCGCGCCGAATTGACGGGCGCGGTGGAGACGCTGACGTGACGCTGCAACGATTGCCGCGCCTGATCGTAATGGCTCTCATTCGTGGCTACCAACTCACGCTGTCGCATCTCGTGTTCACGCAGTGTCGCTTCGAGCCGTCGTGCTCGCGCTACACCCACGAGGCCGTCGCGCGTTATGGCGCGCTCAAGGGCTCATGGCTCGGGATCCGCCGGATTCTCAAATGCCATCCGTTCCACGCCGGCGGGTATGATCCGGTCCCGTAATGGATAGGAACCGCCTCCTCCTCGCATTCGTGCTCATGATGATCGTGGCGATCGCGCCATCGATCATCTGGCCGAAGAAACCGGCGGTTGGGCGGTTGGGCCGTTCGGCGGATAGCGCTGCGGTGCGCGATTCCGCAGCGCGCGCTCCCGCTGAGCGTCAACCAACCGCCCAACCGCCGAACCGCCCCATCGCCGACACAGGCCGTATCGTCTGGGTCACGTCGCCGCTCTACCGGCTGGGCTTCAGCTCCAAAGGTGGCCGTCTCGTCTCCGCCCAGCTCCTGCAATACCGATCGTTTGCTCCTGGCGATTCGGCGCGGCCCGTGCAGCTCGTGCCCAAAGGCGACGCGTTCCTACGGCATCGCCTGGTCTTGGCGAGCGGCGATACGGTGTCGCTCGACAATTTGGACTTCCAGCCGAGTACGGACGCGCTGGAAATCGCCGTGAACGCGGGGCGGGCGACGAACCCGCTACGCTTCGACGCCGAGCGCGCCGGCTCGCACGTGACGCTCGAGTACAGCTTTGTGCCGGACGAGTACCGCTTCGAGGTCCATGGCTCGGTCACGGGACTCGGCAGCGGTGGCGCGGTGCTGCTCATCGATCTCGCGAACGGGTTGCGTTCGGTCGAGAAGGATTCGCTCGACGATTATCGCCACTACTCGGTCGTCACGAAGGCATCCAAGACGGAGCGCACGGATTTTTCCGGCATTCGCCCCGATCAGCGCGCGCTGCTCAACGGACCGTTCGAGTGGGTTGGAGTGAAGTCCAAATATTTCCTCACGGCGGCGCTCGCGCTCGATGAAGGCCAGCCGACTTTTGGCGGCGCCATCGCCATCGGTGGCCCACGCACTGGCAGGGCGGCCTCGCGTGCCGCTGTCCTGATCACCATGCCGGTGCAGCCCGCGGGAACATTCCGCTACTCCGTCTACGCGGGACCGCTCGACTACCGGCAACTCGGGCGGATGGGACATGGCCTGGACGACGCGAATCCGTACGGGGGCATCTTCCGGCCGATTATCCGGCCAGTGTCGTTGTTCGTCACCAGCATCCTACTCTGGATGCACGAGCGCCTCGACCTGGCTTATGGCTGGGCGCTGATTCTCTTCGGCATCGTCGTGCGCCTGTTGCTGTGGCCTCTGAACCAGAAGGCGATGGAGTCGGGGATTCGGATGCAGGCGGTCGCGCCATTGCTCAAGGAGACACAGGAGAAGTACGCCAAGGATCCGGAGCGGCTGCAGCGCGAGATGCTGCGGATTTACAAGGAGTACAAGGTCAACCCATTCGGTGGCTGTCTGCCGATGCTGCTGCCCTGGCCGGTCTTGCTCGCGCTCTTCTTTGTCTTCGCGAACACCATCGTCTTCCGGGGCGTACCGTTCCTCTGGCTCCCCGACCTCTCGCGACCCGATCCGTTCCGGATCATTCCGATCCTGCTCGGGCTCTCGATGTTCGGGCTGTCGAAGGTGGGGCAGATTGGCGTGCCGCCGAATCCGCAGACCAAGATGATGGTCTACTTCATGCCTATCTTCATGACGGTGCTGTTCTTGAACTTTGCTTCGGGGCTCAACTTGTATTACGCAGCGCAGAACATCTTCAGCATCCCGCAGCAGTACTTGATCGCCAAGCGCCGGTTGCGTGAAGCGCCCGTAGCCGGCGCACGGCCGCCCGTGCCGGCCAAGACCTAGACTGCTCAGCGACGTCATTGCTGCCCTCGCCACGCCGCCCGGCCGCTCGGCCCTTGCCCTAATCCGCCTCTCGGGCCGCGATGCGTTCGACATCGCGGCGCGCTGTCTCGAGCCGTTCCACGCCACGCCGCGCGCAGTCTTCCGCGCCCGGCTCCTGCACCCCGACTCCCGCGATACGATCGACGAGTGCCTCGCGGCCTCCTTCGCGGCGCCGCACTCCTACACCGGTGAGAATGTCGTCGAGATCTCGACACACGGAGGACTGCTGGTCCCGGCCGCCGCGCTCGCGGCCCTGGTCGCCGCAGGGGCCCGGCTCGCGACCCCAGGGGAGTTCACGCGGCGCGCGGTCTTGAACGGCAAGATGGACCTGCTCCAGGCCGAAGCGACGGCCGATCTCATCGACGCGGGATCGCCGGCGCAGCGCCGGCGGGCCCTCCAGCAGCTGGAACGTGGCCTGTCCGACCGCCTGACGGCACTGCGCGCCGAGATTCTCGAGCTCGAGGCGCTGATTGCCTACGACATTGATTTTCCGGAGGAAGATGAAGGTCCTGTGAGCGAGGACGTCGTGCGTCGTGCGTGGTGCGTCGTGCGTGATCGCGTGGCCGGTCTTCTGAAAACCGCCCCCGAGGGCGAACGCCTGCACGAGGGCGCGCTCCTTGTCATCGCCGGGCGGCCCAATGCCGGGAAGTCCTCGCTCTTCAATGCGCTGCTCGGCACCGCGCGCGCGATCGTGACCGAGATTCCAGGCACGACGCGTGACGCGATCGAGGCGCACGCCGTCATCGAGGGCTTTCCATTTCGCCTCGTGGATACCGCCGGGCTGCGGGATGCGGGCGAGCGCATCGAACGGCTCGGCATCGAAGTCAGTAAGAAATACCTCGCGGCGGCGGATCTCGTGCTCTATTGCGAAGAGCGCGACGATCCGTCGCGTGCGGCGTTTCTAGCCGAGGTCAGTGCGCCCGTCGTCGTCGTCAAGACAAAAGCGGACGTGAGCGGTGAAGGTGTCTCGATCGTCACGGGCCAAGGGCTGCCCGAGATTCGCCGCCAGCTGGCCGAAGTCGCCTTCGGCCGGTTGCTCGCGCTTGGCGATATCGAACCGGTGGTGGCGCGCGCCCGGCATCGTGCCGCGTTAGCGCGGGCTTTGGCGGAGCTCGAAGCGTTCTGG
>JBKPDZ010000018.1:0-9348 GCA_046728135.1 Gemmatimonadota bacterium
GTTCCTTGCCGCTCCGTAAACACGCGCGGCAATTCCTCGGGCTTGTCGCGTGCCACCTGCATGAGATGGCGAAATACGTTACGCAGCGGCGCGAGGCCATTCTTCACGTCGTGATTCACCTGTCGAGCCAAGTCGCCGATGGCGATCCGAGCTTCGACCGGTGTGCTGATCCGCGTCGAGAGCCAGCCGGCGAGCAGCAGTGCGGCTAGCGCCGCGACGAGCACCGCGGCGGCAAACCAGAGATTCACGTTTCGCTGCAGGGCCGTGAGCAGCGCGGCCGACCGCGTGATCTCGATGCGGGCCTGCTCGACCCGCCCCGGACCATCCGTCGCGTCGACATAGGGAAGCGTGAGCGGCTGACCGACGACGAGCTTGCCAGAGTCGGACCTCGTGGAATCGCGCGGCAGCGCCAGCGCAACGCCCAGCTCCGGGTCGCGCGCGAGCCGCAAAAGGAACGACGAATCGACGACGACACCGCCGACGAGCCGAAATGGCCGGCGCGCGATGGTCAGCGTATCGGTCGTCACGAGCGCGAGGAATGGACCTTCTGCCGCGGCGGCGCGCACGAGCGTGAGACTGTCCCCGCCCTCGCCCGGGGGAATCGCGGGGCCGAGCCGGCCAAACTCGTTGCGAAAATGCCCGGAGGAGACGACCCGCCCCTCGTTATCCTGGATCTGGAGGAAGCCCAGCCCGGCGAGGTGCATCGCGTCAGTGGCGTAGTCGAGCACGTAGGCGCTGTCCTCGCCGCGCAGGATCATGTTCCGGAACTTGTTGTCGGACGCGAGCGACCCTCTGAGAGCGGCCAAGCGCGAGACGATGCGGTCATGCTCGCGCGCGATATCGGCGCGCATCACGTCGACGAGCGTGGAGACCCGTCGGTCGTATTCGCCCGTGACGCGGCGCGACATCGCGTCCCGGATGCCCAGACCAAAGACGAGCAGCGGGACCAGCACCACCACGCCGAAGGAGATGAGGAGGCGGGTGCGGAAGGTCATGGGGCGAGATGAACGGTCCCGTCTTGATCCACCGTCCAGCGCGCTACGCCGCGGCGCACGATCGCGGTCGCTCGCGTGTCGACGAGTGCCGTGACGTTCGCCGGCCACGCCGGCAACAGATCCCTGGCGGACCGGCAGGCATCGGCCGTCACTCGCGGCAGCGCGACGACGTACCCCCAATCCTTGCCCGAAGCGAGCGCGGCGCTGAAATCGTCCGGCGCGCGGCCCGTCGCCACAGCGTGGGTCAGCGCGGCCAGGCGGCCCGCCAGCTCGCGGGCGGTCGCATCGCCACGGGAGTACACAATGCGGTGCTGACCGGGGGAGGCGGGCGGCGCGGTGTCTCGCGCGATAGCGCAGCCGCGGAGGTCGAGCCACCAAAACCCGCCTTCGGCGGGTCGCGCATCCGCGCGCACCGACTGCTCCAGCCCGTCGAATCTGTTGCCGCCCGCTTCGGCGGTGACGTAGACGTACGTCCGATCCCACGGCAGCGGGACGACCACGCGATTCTGGAGGGTGGCCCCGTAATCGCGCAGTGCCCGATCGCGCGTGACGAGGAGATCCACGCCCGCGTCGAGCAGGTCGCGCGCATCGCCGCCGGCGGCGAGTTTGAACACCAGGGTGTCTCCGCCCGCTGTGTGCGCGCGAACCTCCTGTGCCGTTGTCGTGACGCTCGTGGCCCAATAGCGACCGGTGCCAATCGGCCAGCTCGAGTCCGGTGCCGGTTTCGCGACGGCGAGGCCAGGGTCGCCCAGAACCGGCGGCACGTCGTCCGTCCCTTTGGCCAACATCACGCTCAACGCGTGGCTCTCGATCGCGCTGAGCGTATAACCCAGGCCACCCCTGCCGAACACCACGGCTTGTGCGGTGACCGGCGCGCCGTCCCAGAACTGCGCGCCGTCGCGCAGCCGGATCGTCCAGCGTCGTCCCCCGTCATCCTTGGTCCAGGCGTCGGCAAGCTCGGGGAGCGCGTGGCCGTCGCAGTCGATGCGCACCGGCGTCTCGTAGAGGTGACGAAACACGAGGCGCTCAGCGTCGTTGCGCGCGAGGGGCGCGTGGCGCGGATCGACCGGTTCGGTGAGCCCGATGGTGATCGTGGCAGCATGTGTGGCGACCGCACCGGTGGACAGCAGACACTTGTCCTCGGGCGTCCCAACCTGCTCGGCGGCTCCGGGGGGGGGCGCGCCGACTCGCGGGTGGGCGCAGGCTCCCAGCAGGGCCACGGCACCAATGAAGGCAACGCGATGCGCTGGCATGAAATAACGATACACTACACTATCTCTGCATGGGATTCGCACGCACTCTCCTCCTGAAAGCCTCGCGCAGCCAGTGGCTCGCCCGCCAGCTGCGCGAACGACGGTTTTTCCAAAAAGCCGCGCGGCGCTTCATGCCGGGCGAGGCGCTCGACGATGCGCTCGAGGCGGCCGCCCAATTCGGCAAGGCGGGACTCGGCAGCGTGCTCACCGAACTGGGTGAGCAAGTCACG
Organism: Gemmatimonadota bacterium; assembly: GCA_046728135.1. Classification (GTDB taxonomy): domain Bacteria; phylum Gemmatimonadota; class Gemmatimonadetes; order Gemmatimonadales; family GWC2-71-9; genus 20CM-2-65-7. The sequence goes on from JBKPDZ010000018.1 coordinate 2,479, forward strand.
AATCGCGCCGAGGCGGCCGCAGTGCGCGATCATTACCTCGGCGTGCTCGAGAAGATCCAGCGCCGCAAGCTGCCGGCACACATCTCTGTCAAGCTCACGCATCTGGGAGTCGAAGCGAGCCGCGAAGGGTGCGTGCAGGACGTGCTGAAGCTCGCGGCGCGCGCGGAGCAGGCGCGGTCGTTTCTGTGGATCGACATGGAAGAGTCGCGCTACGTCGATACGACGCTCGAGGTGTACCGGCGCGCAAAAACCGAGTGGCCGAATGTGGGCGTCTGCCTGCAGGCCTATCTGCACCGCACGGCGAAGGATCTCGAAGCCCTGATGCCTATCGCTCCGGCCATCCGTCTGGTCAAAGGCGCTTACAACGAGCCGCCCAACATCGCCTTTCCCAAGAAGCGCGATGTCGACGAGAATTACCGGCAGCTTGCCCGGCGCCTGCTTGCCGAGGCTGGGCGCCAGCGGGCGAAGCCCGTGTTCGGCACCCACGACCTCGGGCTCATCGAGTGGATCCGCAAGTCGGCCGTCGAGCAGCGCGTCGACCCGTCTTCATACGAGTTTCACATGCTGTACGGGATTCGGGCCGCGGAGCAGCGGCGGCTGGCGTCGATGGGGGCCGAAGTGAGGATCCTGATCAGCTATGGCAACGCCTGGTTTGCCTGGTACATGCGACGGCTTGCCGAACGCCCCGCTAACGTGTGGTTCGTGCTGCGAAACGTCGTATAGATTACGGATATGGCCACTTCCTCCATCGCCCCGCGACGGGAAGCCCGAGATTCGGTCGTCATCCGATTCGCGGGCGACTCTGGCGACGGCATGCAGGTGACCGGCAGCCAGTTTACGCTCGAGACCGCGCTCGCGGGCAGCGATTTCTCCACCTTCCCCGATTTCCCCGCGGAGATCCGCGCGCCGACCGGGACGACGTTCGGCGTGTCGGCGTTCCAGATCCATTTCGGCGGCACCGACATCATGACGCCGGGCGACGCGGTGGATGTGCTCGTTGCGATGAACCCCGCCGCGCTGACCGTGGAGCTCGGGGATCTGCGGTTGGGCGGCACGGTCATCGTTGATACGGCCGCGTTCAACGAGCGCAACCTCAGCAAGGCTGGATACGAAGGCAACCCGCTCGACGACGATTCGCTGGCCAAGTATCAGGTTCTGAAGTTCGACATCACGAAGCTCACCGCCGACGCGGTGAAGCCACACGGCCTCTCGTCGCGGGAAGCGCATCTGTGCCGCAACATGTGGGCGCTCGGCTTGCTGCTGTGGATGTACGGCTACGAGCGCGAGGCAACGATCGACTGGCTGAAGCGCAAATTCGCGAAGAAGCCGACGATTGCCGAGGCCAACATCGCCGCGCTCAACGCCGGGCACGCATTCGGCGAAACCGCCGAGATGGCCGAGCACATGGTCGGTTACGCGGTGCCGAAGGCAGATGTGCGGCCGGGCCGCTACCGGACCGTCAGTGGCACCGAAGGCCTGGCGTGGGGCCTGGTCGCCGGGATGCGCGCGGCGGGCATCGACAAACTGGTGTTCGCCGGCTATCCCATTACGCCGGCGTCGGCGCTGCTGCACACGCTCGCCAATCTTCGCGCCTACGGTGTCGTCACGTTCCAGGCGGAGGACGAGATCGCCGCGAGTGGTGCGGCGCTGGGCGCCTCCTATGCCGGCGCGCTCGGCGTGACGTCGAGCTCCGGACCGGGGATCGCGCTCAAGACGGAGATGCTCGGGCTCGCCATCGCCACGGAGCTGCCGCTCGTCGTGATCGATTCGCAGCGCGCCGGTCCGTCGACGGGCATGCCGACGAAAGCCGAGCAATCCGATCTGTTTCAAGCGGTGCACGGCCGCAACGCCGACGCGCCGCTCGCCGTGCTCGCGCCCGCTTCCACTGCCGATTGCTTTGAGATTGCGATCGAAGCCGTGCGCATCGCCACCAAGTACATGACCCCGGTGATCGTCTTGAGCGATGGCTACCTCGCGCACGCCGCCGAGCCGTGGCGCATTCCGCGCGAGGCCGATCTGCCGCGCTTCCCGGTGACCTACCGGACCGATCCGGAGGGATTCCATCCGTTCCTGCGCGATCCCGAAACGCTGGCGCGTCCCTGGGTGAAGCCGGGAACGCCGCAGCTCGAGCATCGCATCGGCGGGCTCGAGCGCGATTACGACACGGGACACATCTCCTACGACCCCGACAACCACGCGCGCATGACGAAGGCGCGCGCGGATAAGATCGCCGGCATCGCGAATGACATTCCGTTGCAGACCGTCGCGCTGGGCGAAGACCATGGCCAGCTGGCGGTCGTCGGCTGGGGCTCGACGTTCGGCGCGATTCATCGCGCGGTGCAGATCGCCCGGGACGAAGGCCGCGACGTCGCCCACATCCACGTGCGCTATCTCAGTCCGTTCCCGCGCAACCTCGGTGAGCTGCTCAGGCGCTACGATCGCGTGCTGGTGCCCGAGATGAACAATGGACAGCTCGTGAAGCTGCTCCGGGCGGAGTACTTGGTCGACGCGGAAGGATTCAGCAAGGTCACGGGAAAGCCGTTCCGGGTGACCGATATCGTGCAACGAATTCGCGGTGGCGCGCCGCCACCCTCCGAAGCAAGCGGGTTAGGAGGCGAAGCCGGATGACCGTCACCACGATCACCGACGCGCAACTTGCGCCGAAGGACTACGCCTCGGACCAGGAAGTCCGCTGGTGCCCAGGGTGCGGCGACTACGCCATCCTCAAAGCGGTACAGAAGGCGTGCGCCGACATGGGGCTCAAGCGCGAGCGCACCGTGTTCGTCAGCGGCATCGGCTGCGCGGCGCGCTTTCCTTATTACATGTCCACGTACGGCTTCCACACCGTGCACGGCCGCGCGCCGGCCATCGCCACCGGCATCAAACTGGCGAATCCCGATCTCGATGTCTGGGTGATGACGGGTGATGGCGACGGCTTGTCCATCGGCGGAAACCACATGCTGCACGTGCTGCGCCGCAACGTGGACCTGAACATCATCCTGTTCAACAACGAGATCTACGGGCTCACCAAGGGCCAGTACTCCCCGACATCGCGGCGCGGCACCCGCTCGCCTTCCACACCGTTCGGCTCGGTAGAGAATCCCGTGTCGGCGTGCGCGTTCGCATTGGGCTCCGGCGCGCGCTTCGTCGCTCGATCCATCGACACGCTACAGCCGCATCTCATCGGCGTGTTGAAGCGCGGTCACGCCCACAAGGGTGCCTCATTCGTCGAAATCCTCCAGAACTGTGTCGTCTTCAACGACGCGGTCTTCGAGAACATCACGGGGAAAGAGGTCGCCGCCGACGCGCAGCTCCTGCTCGAGCACGGCAAGCCGTTGCTGTTCGGCAAACAGAAGGAGAAGGGACTGCGGCTCAAACCCGGTAAGCTCGAGCTCGAGATCGTCACGCTCGGCGCGGAGGGGGGGCTGACGGCCGCCGATATCCTCGTGCACGACGAGACCAACCGCCCGCTGGCCATGCTCCTCGCGCGGCTGGAGCCGCCCTTCCCGACGGCCATGGGCGTGTTGTACTGCAATCCAGCGGAGTCGTACGAGCACGACGTCTACGCCCAGAAGGGAGCGTCACAAGGGAAGGGAGACCTGGACGCACTGCTGAACAGCGAACGCACCTGGGAGGTGGTCTCATGATGACCATCGCGAATCGCAGGCGGGTCGCAGAGCGACGGATCAAGCACGAGGCGGTGGAGGTCGAGCGCCGCAGCGGCCTCGATCGCCGGCTGATTGTGGAATCGGCGACGGCGCAGATACATGCGGTGCTCGAGCTGCTGACGGAGCTCGCCGACCAGGGCGCGCTGCGCGACGACTCGCGCCGGCTGCTCGACACCGCGATGTTGCGACTACGCTTCGCGCTGGAGCGGATCGAACCGGAATAGCTGTAGGACCGACGCCACATCACCGGCCGCCCCGACAGGCCGGCCGTTGTGTTTTCAGAGCTTAACGCCCCGGCATACCGATTGCCGCCTCTTTGCATATCCCTGACTCCCGAGGCTCCCATGAAGCGGTGGCTCATCGCGGCGCTCGCATTGGCGGCGGCATGCGACGAGGGCGGCAAAGCTCCCCTGAGCGCCGATGCCGTCCCCAGTGACGCGGCGGTCTACATCGTCAACTTCGACGAGACCCAGACGACGCTGGACGCCGTGACGAACGGCATCCTCAACGCGGGCGCCGGCGTCGTGCAGTTCGACAACTTCTCTATGGTCGCCGCGCTCGCCACCCCGGCGCAGCTCCTGGATATCTCGGCGTTGCCCGGACTGGAGGGCATCTACGCCAACAAGCAGCTCGACTACTACATGCTGCACGAGAGCGTGCCGGCGATTGGCGCCGATGCCGTGCACGTCGCCGGGATTACCGGCAAAGGGATCGGCGTCGCGATCCTCGACAGCGGCATCGACGGCCTGTACAACGCCGACGTCGCGTACCCGCAGTACACGGTGCAGAACGTCAAAGTCCTGCTCAACACGAACGATCTCTTCACGTTTGGGAAGGACGCGCCCAAGCCGATCCGAAGGGGCGCCACCCTGGTCGTCGAGAATCTTCCGAACTCGGAGACGTCGGTCGGCCACGGCACCCACGTCGCGGGGATCGTGGGGGCACGCGGCACATCGTCCAACGGCTACTACACGGGCGTCGCGCCGGGAGCCAATCTGATCGGGATCGGCACGGGCGACGTGCTCTTCATCTTCTTTGCGCTCGCCGGATTCGATTACATCCTCGATCATCAACAGCAGTACAACATCAAGGTCGTCAACAACTCCTGGGGCACGAGCGGGGCGTTCGACCCGAAGGACCCGATCAACGAAGCGACCAAGAAAGTCGCGAGCCGCGGCATCACCGTCGTGTTCGCGGCGGGCAATGACGGCCCCGCCCAGAACACCCTCAATCCGTACAGCGTCGCACCATGGGTCATCGGTGTCGCGGCGGGGTGCAAGATCGGCGTCGTCGATCCCACGAACTCAGAATCGCACTGCATGCTGGACGACGGCTCGAACCCGCTGGCGCCGACGAACAATGAGCCGCGTCAACACGTCCTGGCCGATTTTTCGTCGCGCGGCATCCCAGATGATCCGCTGTATCACCCCGACATCACCGCGCCCGGCGTGCACATTGTCTCGACGCGCGCGTCCACGGGAACAGTGCTGAACGCGGACGATCTGAATCACGATCTCCGGATCTGCAATATCGACCTGCTGAACCAACCATACTACACATGCGCATCCGGCACGTCGATGGCGTCGCCGCATATCGCGGGCGTCGTCGCGCTGATGCAGGAAGCGGCGGGCGGGACACTCACGCCCGATCAAGTCTTGAACGTGCTGACGGCTACTGCGAAGCCGCTGGCCGACTACGGGATGTGGGAAGTCGGGGCCGGTTATGTCGATGCCTACGCGGCGGTGATGGCGGTAAAGAAATAGACGCCGAGCGCCGAGCGGCTAAGGGACTGTGACGGGCCGGGAGCGAGTGAGACTTCCGGCCCGTAGTTTTGTGCCATCCCCCTCCGAGGCCCCCATGAGCCCCAAGCGGTTCGTTGGAACGGTCGTCACTATCTTCGTCATCGCGCAGGTGTTCGCGATCGTGATCCACGGCTTTATCCTCGGCGCTGACTATCGGCCCTTTTATGGAACCTTGCTGCGACCGATGCAGGTTGGACCTGAAGGAGCGACGGCTTCGGCATGGATGATCGTCTTTCTGCCGCTGTCCCATCTCGCGATGGCGTTCGCATTCGTGGCCCTCTACAGCCGATGGGTCCGACCCGCCCCGGGCGAGGAGATCCCGCAGGGTCTCCGCTTCGGCGTGCTCGCGTGGCTCTTTGGGCCGGTGCCGATGTATCTCTTGTGGTTCGCCGAGCAACCGTGGCCGTTCAGCCTCACGGTCAAGCAACTCGGCCTCGAGCTGTTCACGATGCTGGTGCTGGGGACATTCACCGCGATTCTCTACAAACCGGCTGCGCCGAATCATCAACTGTGAGCGATCGCCCCGCCTTCCTCTTTGATCTCGACGGCACACTCGTGGACAGCGTGTACCAGCATGTGCTCGCTTGGCGCGAGGCGCTCGAGGCGGTGGGCTTCGAGCTCTCGGTGTGGCGCATCCACCGGCGGATCGGGATGAGCGGCGGCCTGTTCCTCAACGCCCTGGCGCGAGAGACGGGGCGCCAGCTCACCGCGGCAGACGTCGCGCGCGTCCAGCAGACCCACGCCGCGGCGTTCCTGCGCCAGGTCGCGCAGGTGCGCCCGCTCCCCGGTGCGCGCGAGCTGCTCCGATACCTCACGCGGGCCGGTGTGCCCTGGGCGATCGCGACCAGTGGGCGCCTTGAGAGCGCCCGGCCGATGATCGAGATGCTCGGCGTTTCTCCCGACGTCCCCGTCGTCACCCGCGATCAGGTCGAGCACGCCAAACCGGATCCGGACCTCTTCCTGGCAGCGGCCCAGCGACTCGGCGTCGCCATCGAGACCGCGATCGTCGTCGGGGACAGCGTCTGGGATCTCCTCGCCGCGCGCCGCGCGCGGGCGCTCGGCGTCGGACTCCTCTCGGGAGGGTACGGGCAAGAGGAACTTGAGCGAGCTGGCGCCTACCGCGTGTATCAGGACCCGGCCGACTTGTTGCGTCACCTCGACGAGATGGGAGTCCGGACGTCAGGGTAGCTCGTGCGTCCCGGCGGGAAACTCTTTCTCACCGGTAGACACCGCCGCGGAGCGAGCGCATACTCCACCGCACAGGCGTCCCCGTCGATCATGAAGATTCGCCGCCTTCTTCACCCCACGGACTTTTCGTCCGCTTCGGGTCCGGCCTTCAAGCTGGCGCTGGAGCTGTCGAGGAACCGCGCGTCGCTCCTTCTGCTTCACGTCCTCCCACC
>JBKPDZ010000019.1:0-5791 GCA_046728135.1 Gemmatimonadota bacterium
TCACCCAGGCGCTGGCGCGCCGCGGCGATGGCGTCAGGATCGCGGTCGATCCCGAGAACGCTCGCACCCGCCTCCCGCAGGACCGCCGCATGCCCACCGCCGCCCAGCGTCGCATCGACCGCCCGCGCGCTCCCCTGCGCCCACGCGCGTACCGCCGCGGGAAGCACCGGCACATGGTACGGGATGGAATGAGCGTCTGACGCAGCCGTGGGCACGCTCCAAAATACGAAAACCCCCGCCAAGAGGGGGCGGGGGATTCATGCGTCAACGTTCTCGGAGCGGGGGTGAACGGGGCTGACGGGGCTCGAACCCGCGACCTCCGGTGTGACAGACCGGCACTCTAACCAGCTGAGCTACAGCCCCCCAGCCCTCAAGGCCCCTGAGCCCCTTACGGAGCGCCGGAATATAGACCCGTCGTCAGGTCAATTCAACGGCGGCTCACAGTGCCGGCTTGCACTTGAACGCCGCTTGGACGGAAGGCTTCGCCTTCTCGTACTGTGCGACGAACCCCAGCATCTGGTCGGCGGTGGGCGGGTGCACGCGGCGGCCTAACAGCAGCGCCGCCTTGGTCCGCGCGAGACGATCGAACACCGCGTGGGCTTCGAGGCAGCGGCTCGGACCCTTCGCCTTGGTCATCGTTTGATACGGCCCATTCAGCGTCAGGACGGACGACAAGCCATACCAGAAGCTCGCGTTGATGCGAACCTGGTGCTTGGGTCCCACCGTGTCGGCGGGAGTCCGCGGCGTGAAGCCGATAACCGTGAGCAGCGAGTCGAGCCACGTGTAGGCCGCGGGATACGCACCCGCCTGGGCGATCTTGGAGCCGCCCGTCAGCATGATGACGGCGGCAGCGAGCCGTTGTGTCGAATCCGGCGATGAGAGCCCAGGCCTCAAAAACGGTCGGGCCGAGTCGACCTTCAAGACGAACGCCGCACGCCGGCGGGAGACGGCTGCGCTATCGACGCCCGGTCCGGGGCGGGTCCCCGCCGTATCCCAGACCGCCGCATCGACGGTCGCCTTCGCAATCTGCAGGCTGGTGCCGACGTCGTTGGGCTCGCGTGCCAAGGCCTTCTTGTAGTACGCCATCGCCGAGTCCGTACGACCCATCATCTCGAAGGCGCCCGCGCGTGCGCGGATGTAGCTGACGTTGGTCGGGAAGTGCCGGTAGGCGGCCGCCGTGAATTTGTCGATTGCCGCGGTGTCCATCGCCTGCTGTGCCGCGCCGATCGCCGGCTTCAAGACCGTCGTGTCGCCGAGCAGTGCCGAGTCCTTTTCGACCTTGGCCACCCACACGTCGCTGGCGCAGCGGTACTTCGACGCTTCCGTGCAGATCGTGAGCTTCATGTCGAGCAGCTGCGCGTCGCCCGGCATGACGCCGAGCCCCTCGTCCAGCACGGCGACGGCACGATCGTCTTGCTTCATCTGCCGCAGCTGCTGCGCGACGCCGAGTCGCTTCTGCGTGTTGCGTGGCTCACCGCGCAGCTGCCGGATGTACGCCTCCATCGCTTTGAGCGTATCGCCAATCTGCATGTAGCGTTGCGCGATGTTCTCGAGCGCGGTGCCGTTGAGCGAATCACCTTTCAGGGCACGTTCGGAGGCCGCAATGACGCTGTCGGCCGGCATCCGCTGCGCCTCGTAAATCGTCGCGATGCACAGCCACGCGCCCGTCGAATTGGGATCGAGCGTCAAGGCCTTCTGCGCTTCGGCCCGCGCGCGCGCGAATTGCCCCTTTTTCCGCTCGTCATTGCAGGTGCGGACCGGCTCGCTCACACGCACGGTCGTGGCGATGCGCTGCGCGATCACTTCCGCGAGTGCCACCGCGGTGCCGGGATTGCCGTTGCTGGCGGTAAAGCGGCCGGCGATGCCGGAGCTGCCGATGTCGATCATCTCGACCTCAGCGCCCAGCATGGTGCCGTTCTTCAAGAACGTGCCGGTCGTGTACGCGTGCACCTGGAGGAAGCGCGCCAACTGTTTCGCCTGCTGATCGTCGAGCAGGCCATTGCACGGGAATCCCGATTGCGCGAGCGCCTCGCACAGTTTCGTTTTCGGGACCACCATCACCTTGTTCTTCACGAGCGAGTTGACGCGATCACGCACGGCATCCGACAACGCGATGCTCGTGGCCGAGTCCCCGACGGCAGCCTGGAACGGCAAGATCAGCAGGCGCACGGTCGGTTGCTGGGGCGCCGCGAGCTGCTGCGCCGCGGTCGTTGTCGCAACGCCGATCGACCAGGCCAATGCGAATTGAAGCGCTCTCACCGTGGACGTTCCTCCGTTACGGGCTGCTACACCAATGGGCGAAGAGGGATTCGAACCCCCGACATCCTGCGTGTAAGGCAGGCGCTCTGAACCGCTGAGCTATTCGCCCGAGCCATTGGGGGAGCGGGGGTGCTAAAGGGCCAGGCCTACGGGAAACAGCACGCAGTAGCCCAGGACGAGCAGCACCGGCGCGAGCGTTGTGGAACCCTGTGACAAGAGCCAGTAACCCAGTGCGAGCGACACCACCGCGCCGCCGAGAACAATGTAGTTCTTCGGTCCGAAGCGCAGGCGCGAACGTGCAAGTGTTTGGTCCGGCATTTCTGGCGCCTGAGTCTATTCGGTAATCCCAAGCTCGTCAAGCATTTGGCTTCCATCCGGTTCCGCCTCCAACGCCGCGCGCTTGGCGCGGTCCCGTTTGCGCCGCACCACCACCAGCGCGACGAGCAGCGCGCCAATCGTCAGCCAGAAGAAACCCATGGCGGCGACCCAGGAGAGCCAGCCGTAGCGCGAGCGGACGTCGCGCTGCCAGCGCAGCTCGAAGTCACCCTCCGTGATGTGATATGTCTCACGCAGCGCCGCGTCGAACGACTCGGCATGAGGCAGGTTTGCCAGCAACGGCGCGAGCCCCTGCGATCCGCCCCACCGCTCGAGGAGCAGCACCGCCGTGGTCGCGAGCGCGTACCCGGTCTCCGCATCGCCCTGTGCGCCCCGGAGCGCGCGATCGACGTCGTCGAGATCCATGCGAGCGCCCCGCGCCAGCTGCCAGTTGAGCCGGAGGGCGTCGAGCCGGTCCCATTCGCCCGCGGCCACCGCGGCGTAGCCCTCCTCGAACCAGAGCGGCAAGTGACGCACGACGTGCCAGCGCAGCGCGAGGTGGGCGAGCTCATGACGGAGGGCCGACGGGCCGTTGCGCGGATGGGCCGTCAGCAACACGATCGTTCCCGCGTCGGGAAACGCCGCGCCCTCACTCCAGAGCGGCAGCCGTCCGCGGGTGAGCGAGTCGTACCGCTCGCGCGTCGGCGCGAGGATGATGCGAATCGGCCGCTCGGGCATGGCGCCGATGCCGGGAAAGGTGCGCGCCTGATCGGCCTGCTCCGCGATCGCCGTCGCCAGTCCCTCCTGCCCCGGCCAGGAGACTGCCGTCACGCGACCCACATTCACGGCGACAGGACCCTGCAGGAGCAGGGCCAGCAGCACTATTCGCGCGGTGGCTCCTCGCCCTTGGCGACAAGCTCCAACATCTCCCGACACTTCTTGCCCCAGGGATTGAACTTGTTCGCCTTGAAGCCGTCTTCCCAGGTCGATTTCGCTTTCGCCTGATCGCCCGCGAACCAATGCGCCCGCCCCAGCTCGTAGTACGCTTCGATCAGGTTGGGTCCCAGCTTGATCGTCTTTTCGAAGAACGTCTCCGCGTCCTCGTACATCTCGCGCTGCAGGTACACGAGGCCGAGATAGAAATGCGCGTAGAGCGTCGCTTTCTTATCGTTGTCCAGCCGGATCGCTTTCGACAAGTGTTCAATCGCTTCGCCGAAGATCCGTTTTTTCAGACAGATGTATCCGACATTGATGCGCGCGAGGGAGTTGGCGGGCTCCTTCATCAGGACCTTCTGGAAGGTGCCCAGCGCGTCGTCGTAATCTTCGTGCAGCATCTGCGCCCAGCCGAGCAACGATTCGGCCTGGGTCTCGCCCGGGGAGAGCTGCAGCGCCTTCGTCAGCGCCTGGATCGCGCCGGCGTGGTCGCCCAGCGAGATGAGACTCCAGCCTTTTTCGATGAACGTCGTCGCACCGATGTGATCGGCGTGCAACACCGGGCGCTGTCCGGTGAACTCCGGCGCCGCCGCCTGCTTCGTGTCGGCGGCCAGCTGCTTGTAGCGATCGACGAGCTGGCGGATGTCGTCCTTCAACTGGGTCAGCTCGCCGAGCATGCCGTCGACCTTCTTGAAGTACGCGACGATCTCGCGCTTCGCCGCTTCGCGCTCGGCGCTTCCCGGCGCGCCTTCCAGCTGGCGCGCGATAGCGTCGTATTCGCGACGCAGCGCGACGACCGGTGATTCAACCGTCATGAGGCACCCTGCAGCGCCAGTTTCTCCTTCGAATTCAGCAGCTTGTTGGTATTCAAGACCACGATCGTCCGGCCATTTTGCACGACGAGACCGGCGATGTATTCGGCCGCGAGCCCTTTCACGATGCCGGGTGGCGGCGTCACCGCCTGCGCGGGCACTTGCATGACCTCGGTCACCGCATCCACGATGATGCCGATCTTGCCGCCGTCGAATTCGAGAATGACGGTGCGTGTCTCCTCGCGCAGCGGTGCGGGCGCGCCGAGGCGCTTGCGCAGATCGACGAGCGGCACGGCGCTGCCCTGGTACCGCAGCACGCCCTCGAGGAATTCCGGTGCCTTGGGAAGCGGCGCGGGCGCCTCGTAGCGGAGAATCCGCTCGACTTGAAAGATATTGAACGCGAAGTCCTGGCCGCCGACCTTGAAGGTGACCAGCTGGACGTCATCTCCTCCCCCACTCGTGCTGGTCGTCGTCATAGGATCCGATCGCCCAACGCGTCGAGATCGAGGATCGGCACGAGGCCTGCGTTCTTCCCCTCCCCCTGCTCTGCCACGCCCACCGCCCACGGGAGTGTCTGGCCGCGCGGCACGGGGAGCGGCTGCTCGCGTACGACCGCGTCGGCATCGTCCACCTCGAACGCGACCTGACGAGCACCCCCCACCCCCCCCGCCCCACCCGCCCCACCCGCCGCGCCGAGCTCCACGAGCACAATGGTCCGCACACCGGCAACGGGGTCGGCGGGCGCCTCCGTGCCGCTGAGCAATGCCCCCAAGTGAATCAGCGGCACCAGACGCCCGCGCAGCGGCGTCAAGCCGCGCACGGCGGGAAGCTTGCTGGGAACGGTGAGCACTTCGCTCGCATCGCCGACTTCGAGCACGCGGCCGACCGGTAGTCCGTATGATTTTCCCTGCGAACGGACGAGCAAATAGCCTTTCATCGCGGCATTCCCACCCTAAAGGGTGGGCTGGCTTTACCCTGTCGAATCACGACGTCTGCCCTTTCCGCCGCATCAACTCGGCGGCGACGCGGTCGGCGATCTGGCCGAGCGGGAGGACCGCGTCGACGCCGCCCGCCTGGACCGCCGCGCCGGGCATGCCGTGGATCACGGCCGTCTCCCGGTTCTGCGCGAGGCCGGTGCCGCCCGCGTCGCGGATCGCGCGCAAGCCGGCGGCGCCGTCCCGCCCCATGCCCGTCAGCACAACCCCGACGCCGCGCGCGCCGTAGACCTCGGCGATCGAGCGGAACAGCGGGTCGGCGGCGGGGCGCACGCCCCACTGCGGCGCGGATTGATCGAGCGCGATCACGGGTCCGTCAGGAGCGGCGCGCACCCGCATATGATAATCGCCGGGCGCGACGTATGCCGTATCGGCGACGATCGGTGCGCCGTCAGCCGCCTCCACCACACGCACCCGGCTCATCGAATCGAGTCGATCTGCGAGACTGCGCGTGAACTTCGGCGGCATGTGCTGCAC
>JBKPDZ010000020.1:0-28528 GCA_046728135.1 Gemmatimonadota bacterium
TGCGGGGGGGGGGGGGGGGGGGGGGGGGGGCCCGGGGGCAGGGTTGGTGCCTATGCGGGGGGGATCGACGCGGGCGCCGCGGTGTACCCCGTCCCCCGTCCCACGTCCCCCTTCCCCAGTGCTTCGATGACCTCCGACAACTCTACCGTCCTATCCAACATGGTCCATCGCAACAGTAAGACTTCGACGAGCAGTCGCTGATTGGCGCTGCGGCTGAGGCGCTCCTCGGAGTCGCTGAGGATCGTGAGCAACCGGACGACATCCGGCGGCGGCAGTTGCGGCGCGTACTCGCGCACCACCGCGATCAGGCCGTCCGTGAGCCCTTCCGGCTGGCCACCCACGCCGACGAGCAGCAACGCTCGGAGCGTCTCGGCGGCGCCGTTCACGAACTCCCCGAGATCCGCGCCCGCATCGAGGAGCCGCTCCACGAGCGGGAAGATGGCGCCTGAGTCGTGTTCCACGATGGCGCGCAGCATGTCGCCGTACAACTCGTCGGGAATCAGCCCCAGCACCTCACGCACGCGCGCCGCCGTCACCGGGCCTTCACCGAACGAGAGCACCTGATCGAGCAGCGACAGCGCGTCGCGCATACCGCCGTTGGCGGTGCGCCCAATCAGATGCAGGGCGTCGTCCTGGACCTGCAGCTGTTCGGCCAGCGCGACGTCCTTGAGCCGCGCGACGATCGCGTGCGGGCCGATACGCCGGAAGTCGAATCGCTGCAGCCGCGACAAGATCGGCGCGGCGGTGTTGGCGATCTTCTGCGGCTCCGTGGTCGCGAACACGAACACGACGCGGGGTGGCGGCTCCTCGAGAATCTTGAGGAGCGCGTTCCAGGCTTCGCGCGTGAGCATGTGCGCTTCGTCGAGGATGTAGACCTTGGAGCCCGATTCCGTGCTGGCGGCGTACATCGCCCGCTCGCGCAGATCGCGCGCATCGTCCACACCGCGATTGGACGCGGCATCGAGCTCGACGACATCGAGACTGGCCGCGCCGGTCCAGATGCGGCGGCACGCGTCGCATTCCCCGCACGGTTCGCCCCCATCACCTGGCTTGCGCCGCTCGCAGTTCAGCGCCATCGCCAAAATCCGCGCCGCGGTCGTCTTCCCGACGCCGCGCGGGCCGGCAAAGAGGTAGCCGTGCGCAACGCGCCCCTGCGCGACCGCACCCCGAAGAGCGGCCGCGACGTGGTCCTGCGCAATGAGATCGGAGAACCGCTTGGGGCGGTATTTGCGCGCTAATGCAATCATCGGGACAAATCTACATCAAAGCGCGAGTGTAGCATGTCCAATGATCATCGGTCATTGAACATTGATCATTGACCATTGATATTTCACTCGCCCCAGGTCCGCAGGCTTTCCGCTCGTGAACCGCGTCAGGCCCCCGCAGGGAGCAGCGCTAAGCGATGCCGGGATTCGTTGCGGGGTGCCTGGGGCATTCCACATCCAATGACCAATAATCAATAATCAATGATCATTGGTGAATGATCATTCTACATTGAACATTCCGCGTCAGCGGCAGTCTACCTTGCCCGGGGCGGCCCGCGGGGGCACCGTCACGGTGAGATACTGGCGCATGCCGTTGGCGATGACGGCGAGACTGGTCGTTCCCGGTTGATCGGGCTTCAGCGTGACTGTTCCCGATGCGCTGTCTTGGGCGACGTGCACGACGCGGAAGATTCGCGCATCGGCAACGGCGGCGCGCAGGCCGAGCAGCGGCGACGGATTCGCGAAGCCGTCCTGCGCCGAGACCTGCAGCACGATTTCGCTGTCCGGCCGGATGGTGAAATGGCCGGACAGGCTGCCCTGCCCGCACACCACGACGAGCTGCGCCGCCGGCCCGGCGGCGACGTTGAACGCGACTTGCTTCTCGACCACACCGAGCGATGCAATCACGGTGGCGGTACCGGCGCGCTCACCGAGCGTCACGCCAACACGAACTTGCCCCGCCGCGTCCGTCGCCGCTGTAGCCGGCAGGGTGCGCGCGTTGATGGCGATGAATACCACCGTCTGCGCGGGCACTGCGGCTCCGGCCGAATCTCGCACCTCGAAGACCAACGGGCGCGGCAGCTGTGTGCCGACAGCACCGCGCTGCCCGCCTCCAGAGATGAATTCGGAACGCTCGGAAGCTCGTGTGACTGTCGGAGGAGGAGGAGGGGGGGGAGGGGGAGGGGGAGGATGGGGACGAGGAGAAGGAGGGGGAGGAGCGGCGGCCAGTGCCGGTTTCGGTGCGGCACGCGCCGGCTTTGACGGTATTGAACGACTGGCCGCAGTGCGGCGAGCGCAGGCATCCATCGCAGCCAACAGCGGCGCGTCAGCACCGAGCAAGCGGAAATCGTTGCGATCGCGGTCGGTGGGCGCGAACGTGAGGCAGTTACGGCTGACCAGTTGCACAAGCTCGACGGACGACAGCACCGACCCCGACAACAGGCGCACGAGATCGCTCTTGCGGAGTGGCACACCGCCCTGCAGCGCGAGCACCGCGGCGAGCACCGCGTTCAGGGCCGCGGGCATCCCGAGCGCTCGAAGCGGCTCTCGACGGAGTCGACCGCCGCGTACATCGCCTGATCCTGCGTCGCGCGACGCTGGTCGAATGACGCCATGCGCGCGCGACGCTCGGTGTTGTAGACGATCCAGAGGTTCTCGACCGCGACCAACCCACTCGCCAAGCCGTTGCAATCCATCCGCCCGCTCGCGAACAGTGCGGCGCGATCCTGAAAATTGCGGACCGCGCGCGCCAGCGAGTCGCTCAGCCGGTCAAACCGCGCAAACGGCGACGCTGGCGGCACGGGAGCAGGGACAGGAACAGGCGCCGCGGCAGGGAGCCGCGGCGCTGAAGGAACCGACGCGCCCGCATCCGTGCGGCGCTGGGGGGCAACGGGCGCCGGGCGGGAGGGTCGGGCGGGCGGAGCGGGCGGGGGGGGCGGGGGGGACCTGCGTGACGTCATCTTCGTGACGAACTGCTTCGCCCGATCGAACACGCCGGCCCACGGCAGCGGCACGCGCGGATCGCGGTGCGCGAAATACCAGTATCCGCCACCGCCCACCGCAGCGACAATCAGGAAAACCGTCAGCCGCTTGAGCCACGGTCCACGGCGCTTGCGGCGGCGCGGCTTCGGGGCGGGCGCGGGTTTTCTCTCGGGCTCCTGCTCGAGCAACCGAAACTTGGGGCTCGAGGTGCGCCGCGGCGCCGGAGGTGGCGCCGCAGCGGGCGCGAGCGGTGGCGGCGGAATAGACGCGACCGACTCCGGAGTGACCGCCCACGGCAGGTCGGTCGATTTGGGGGGGGGGGGCGGCGGCGCAGGCGCCTGAGGTGGCGGCGGCTCCGGCACGGGCGGCGGAGCCGCTGCCTCCGCTGGCTCATCGTCCGCGCTGGTCTTGATTACCGGAATGTCATCAGCACTCGAGCGCATGATGCGGAAGCCACGCTCGGCCCCCCCGGCCCCCACGGCACCCCCGGCCCCCCCGGCCCCCTTCCCCGCGGCCTTCCGCGGAGGTTTGGTCTCGTGCGTCTGCTCCGGTTCCGGCGCCGCTTCAGCGACCGCTTCTTCCGCTTCTTCTTCCGCTGCTTCCTCTTCTTCTGGCTCCTCTGCCTCGGGTGGCGGCGGGGTAGCCTTCGGTGCTGGCTTCGGTCCCGTCAGCGTCGGTCCGTACGGCTTGTAATTCCTCCACGTGATGAACGAGCGCTTCTTGCCGTCGGGCTTGATCGAATCGGGCTGCAGCAGCTCGTAGAATGCGAGCGGTGTCTTGTGCCAGTCAGTATTGCCCTGCGTCGCGCGAAAGAAGCGACCGGTGACGCCACCCGCTTCCGCGGCGACCAGGACCGCGACCTGCCAGGGCTCGGTGAAAAACTTCTCGTGCGTCTCGACGTCGTGCGCGGTGAGGAAGCCGCCCTGCCCCGGATGACTGTGATACCAGCCGAGCAGCGATGCCGCTGCCTTGCGCAGCTGCTCCTGCATCCGTTCCCACAGTCGGGAGACGACGACTTCCGTCTTATCGCCGTAAATCGCCTGGCTGAGTTTCAGCGTCTTGTCGATCACGGTGTACAGCGCGCCGTTTTCCGGATCGCGATAGACATCGCCGATGAGAAATCCGAAGATCGCCTGCGTCGGCGAGCTCTTGAGATGCTCCTGCAGCGCGATGACCGCTTCCTGCTGAAAGAAAATCGGATAGGGCGAGCGGCTGGTGGAGCGCCCGCCCGGGCTGGTGGCGCCCGGCGCGGCAGGAGGATTCCACAGGATCGCCCGATCCAACGGCATCGGCTGGGGTTTCGGCTCGATCCGGCTCGTCACGCGAGCGCCTCCACAATGATGCGTGCCGCCCGCTCGACATCCGGCCGCGTCACGTCGAGATGGGTGACGGCGCGCAACCGGCGCGGCCCGTACGGCGCCAATCGCACCCCGGCCTGTGCCAGTCGTGCCGCCACCGCTTCCGCGCTATCGCCGTCGCGCACAAGATCGACCATGACGATGTTGGTCTGCGGGATGCACGGAGGGACGGTCCGACTGTCGGACAGCAGCTCCGCAAAGCGCTTCGCGTTCGCGTGGTCTTCGCCGATGCGCGAGAGGTTATGATCGAGCGCATACAGCCCCGCCGCAGCGAGAATGCCCGACTGCCGCATGCCGCCGCCGAGGCGTTTGCGGATCTCCCACGCGCGCGCGCGCTGCGCTTTCCCGAAGCCGAGGCACGATCCCACCGGACAGCCCAGTGCCTTCGAGAGGCTCACCATGACCGTGTCGGCGCCGTGCGCGAGCCGCGCCGGCGGTAGGCCTGCCGCGACCGCAGCGTTCCAGAGCCGCGCGCCGTCAAGGTGCACGCGGAGTGCCCGCTCGCGCGCGATGCGCACGAGCGCGTCCCACGATTCCACCGCGAGCAGGCGTCCACCGGCCACATTGTGCGTGTTTTCGATCGCCAGCGCCGTGGCCCGCGCCACATGCGGTGATGGCGCCCGCAGGGCCGCGCGGATGCGCTCGGGCGTGAGCAGCCCGTCGGGAGTCGTGACCGGCCGGATCTGCACGCCTGCGAGCGCCGCGACACCGGCGAGCTCATAGTGGACCAGGTGCGCGTCAGCTTCGAGCAGGAGCTCGGTGCCCGGCTCGGTGACCAGCGCGACGCCCGTCTGGTTCGCCTGCGTGCCCGAAGGGAAGAACAACGCGTCGTCGGTGCCCAGCAGCTCGGCGATCCGCTGCTCGAGCCGGCGCGTCGTGGGATCGCCGTCGAGGACGTCATCGCCGACCTCGGCCTCCGCCATGGCGCGGCGCATGCCGGGCGATGGCTTGGTGACGGTGTCGGAGCGAAGATCGATCGGGGGGAGGTTCATCCGAGGCGCACGCGTTGCAGGCGTCGCATGCGCATCAGATCGTACGTCTCCGCCACCTCGCCACCCAGCAGAAAGACGAACGCCGTGTAGTAGATCCACAACAGGAGCAACAGCACCGCGATCAGGTTGGCGTTCGAAGCCGCGCGGTTCAAGGTGACGAAGTGCGAGACGTACAGGGTGTACAGTCGCTTCGCGACCTCGAACCCCACCGCGCAAAACACCGAAGCGACGAGACCGGTACGCCAGTAGATGCGCCTGCTGGGCAGGAATTTGAAGATGAGGAAGAACAAGAGCGTGCTGAACAGCAACGTACCAAGCTGCGCGTCGAGGCCTCGGCCCGTGGAGGCGAAAGCGTTCGCGAGAAACAGCGCGCCGCCGGCGAAAACCATCGCGAGATCGGTGAGCTTGGCGACCGGCCAGGGGCGGTTCTCCTCCGTATCGAAGACCTCGTTCAGGGCCGCACGCAGTCCCCCGAACATACGAGTCGAGAACCACAGGAACAGGGGCGCAGCCAGCAGGGTGAGCCGTCCCCGGCGCACGACCAGGTCGCCCAAGGCGCGCTCGATGAACCCGAAACGGTCCGCACTCCCCTCGCTGGACTCGGGCAGGAAGCGCTGCAGCAGCTCGTGGACGTCCAACTGATGAATAGCAAACTGGTACTCGACGAGGTAGCCGACGACGGCCAGCACGAGGCCGACGAACGGGATGGCGGTGAGGAGGATGTCGAAGGAAACAGCGCTGGCGAGGAACGGGATGTTGTCTTCGTAGGCGGCTTCGAGGGTCCGCCGGATGACACCGGTGACCGTACGATGCCAGCCACCTTCGCCATTCACGCGAGCGGCTCGTCCTCCTCCGCAGCGTCGCGGGAGTCGGGGCTCGCCGGCGACCGGGCCCCGCGCGCGCGGCGGCGGCGCGCGGCCTCGAGCCGGCGACGCAGCTGCTCGCGCGTCGTCAGTTCCGGCTCCTCGTCGTCGTCTGTTGCGCCCGCTTCGGACTCGGCTTCCGCTTCCTGCAACAGCCCGCGCACCGCGTCCACCTTGTCCTCGGCCAGCTCTTTGAGGTTGCGCAGCCCCTTGGAGACTTTGCGCCGCGTGCTCTCGCCGCCTTCCGTCGGCGCGAAGACGAACCCAGCTACGGCACCGAGGACGATGCCCAACAAAAAGGCGCCAAACCCTCCGCTGCGTTCGCTCATTCGCCCGCCTCCGCGTCATCGGGGGCTGAGACAAGCGCCGCCCGTGGCGCCGCATGGGAATCGAGTTGCGGTTTGACGTACCGATCGGTCGCCGCCCGCGTGCCCTGTACGCGCAGCTGCTCGAAGAGAAACGCGAACGTCTTCTCCAGGTCGGCGCCGATCTTGGCGCGGACATCGTCCGGCAGATCCCAGAACCGCTGCTTGAAGGGGCCGATTGCCTTCTTGCGGCTCTTGTAGATGAACTGCTCTTCGGTGTCGCCCTTCTTCCACTCCTCTTTGGCTTCCCGCTTGACCCACTCGTTCACTTCGCGGCGGAGGTCCTGCGGGAGCGCCGGATGATCCATGACGATCGTCTGGAAGTTCGTCGCGAGGTGGATCTCGACCGCCTCGCACTGCGGAAACTGCGAGAACGCCTCCGCCGGCAGCGTGGAGGCGCCGTGTTGCACCGCGCCGCCGAGCCCGTATGTGGTGCGCGCGTCCTGCGACAGCGCTTTCAGCGCGGCGAGATCGAGCTGGACTTTGGCGATCGAGCCGTCGGGCAACACGACACCGCCGTGGCTCGTGCCCGTCTGCACTGAGATCTTCGAGATGCCGGGTGACGTGCCGAGCCGCTGCAGCGTCCGGTTATAACCCTCCATGAACGCCTTGAGCTCATGCACGTCGCTGTTCTTGCCGCCGACCTCGCCGATTTCCGCCCCCACGGACACGGTGACGCCGTCCGGCTCGCGGTCGCGGATGAATTTCGTCAGCTCGGCAGCGCGCTCGTAGTTGGTGCGCTGTTGCTCATCGAGATTGGGCTTGGAGAGATCGACGAGGGTCGATGTGTCGACGTCGATATTATAGAAGCCGGCGTGGAGCTCTTCCTCGATCAACGCGCGCAACGCCTTCAACTCGGCGTCCGCATCGGCCGCGTATTTCTTCGCATTCACCTGGACGTGATCGCCCTGAACGAAGAGCGGTCCGGTGAACCCCTCACGCAGCGCGGCGGCCGTCATGACGGCGACGTACTCGGCAGGCCGCTGATCGGTATACGCGATCTCGCTGCGGGCGATCTCGCAGATGATCGCGCCGGCGTCGAGCCGCTTGGCCGCGCGGAAGATCGCGCGCCCCGTGTCGTAGGCCATGATGCGCACGTTCATCGCAGGCGTCGTGAACGCGGGGACTTCGCCGCGCCCGCGCGCCATGTACAGCTCGTGGATCGAGGCGGGCCGCACCCCGGCCTCTTGCCCCAATTCCCAAATCATCCATCGCGCATGCGCTTTTTCGTCTTCGCTTCCGAAGACAGCCTTGCGCACCAGCGCGTCGATCTTGCCGCTTTCTTTGAGCATGAGCGCTGATTCCCCTCCTCGCGGCGGAATTTATGCCCCGGGTAAGTCGATAACCAGCCCGTCGTAGGCGGGCGCGATCCCGGCCGACAGCTTCGCCGCCAGCGCCACGTGCGTGTTTTCGTGCGTGAGATGTGTGAAGAACGTGCGGCGCGCACCCACGCGCTGCGCCGCGGCGACCGCCTCTGGAACGGAGAGATGCAGCGGATGCGGCCGCGACAAGAGCGCGTTGAGCACGAGTACGTCGAGCCCGCGCAGCGCGGTGACCACGTCGTCCGGAATGGTTTTCACATCGGTCAGATACGCCACCGGCCCGATACGATAGCCAAAGACTTCATGATCACCGTGCGGCAGCGCGAGCGGCAGCACAGACACGCCCGCGATGGACGAGGGTTTTCCCGGCTCGAGCGCGTGTGGCTCGAGCTCCGGCTTGCTGGTGCCCTCCGCCACCACGAACGTGGGGTCGAAGATGTACGGAAACTTCGCGGCCAACTCGGCCATGGTCGCACGCGACCCGTACGCCTGCAGCTTCGCACCCTGGCGCACGGACAATGCCCGTAGGTCGTCGATGCCGTGCACGTGGTCGGCATGCGCGTGCGTGAAGAGCACCGCATCGACATGATCGACGCCGGCCGCGACGAGCTGCAGCCGCAGCTCGGGCGGCGTGTCGATCAAGAGGCGCTTGCCGTCCGTGTCGATCAGTGCGGCGGTGCGCATGCGCCGGTCGCGCGGGTCCGTGGATGTACAGGTAGGGCAACGGCAGCCGATCTGCGGCACGCCGAACGACGTGCCGGTGCCGAGGAAGGTCAACCGCACGTCACACGACCTCGACCTTGATGAGGTTGGTGCTGCCGGAGACGTCCCACGGAACGCCCGCGGTCATCACGATGCAGTCGCCGGATTTCGCGTACTTGCGTTTGAGAATGAGGTCCCGCACGACAGTCAGCATGGCGTCGTAGCCCGGCACGTGGTCGACCAGGACGGGAATCACGCCCCAGACCAGCGCGAGCTGCCGATAGGTCGCCGCCTCGGTGGTGACGGCCAGAATCGGCACGGGGGGTCGCAGCGCCGCGACCTTGCGCGCCGTAAACCCTCCTTTGGTGAGCGTCACGATCAGCGGGGTCCTGAGCATGCGCGCCACCGCGTGCGTGCCCCAGGCGATCGCATCCTCGGTGTGGACGGCGGCGCCGACGCTCCGCCGCTCCTCCCTCCCCCGGAGCGGGTTGCGCTCCATTTCCCGAATGATGCGGTCCATGGCTCGCACCGCGTCGACGGGATACTGGCCGACGGCGGTCTCCGCGGACAACATGACCGCGTCGGTCCCGTCGAGAATCGCGTTGGCGACGTCGGACGCCTCGGCGCGCGTGGGCCGAGGGTTGTGGACCATCGACTCGAGCATCTGCGTCGCCGTAATGACCGGTTTGCCTTGGTGATTTGCTTCGCTGATGAGTCGCTTCTGCACGAGCGGAACCTGCTCGAACGGCAGCTCGACGCCGAGGTCACCACGCGCCACCATGACGGCGTCGGACGCCGCCACGATCTTGTCGAGGTTGTCCAGCGCGGCCGCTTTTTCGATCTTCGCGACCAGTTTGATGGTCGGGGGAACGAGCCTCCGGAGCTCTTCGATGTCTTCCGGACGACGGACGAACGAGAGCGCGACATAGTCGACCCCGACCTTCACGGCATCCTGAACGTCCTCGCGGTCCTTTTCGGTCAGCGCCGGCGCCGAGACCTGCACGCCGGGCAGATTCATCCCCTTGTGCGCCGTCAGAATCCCCCCGTCCACTACGCGCCCGCGGACGCGGGGCGCGTCCACCCCGGTGACTTCGACCGACAGCAAGCCATCATTCAGCAGGATGCGCGAGCCGACACGCGCATCGGCAGCAAGACGGTCATACGTGGTGGGCAGCTCGTCCCCGCGCGCGATCTCCTCGGGGGCAAAGACGACCTGCTGGCCGGCCGTGAGCTCACGCGGAGCCGGGAGATCGCCCACGCGAATGCGTGGCCCCTGGAGATCCAGGAGCACCGCGACGGGCTGGTCCGCCTTGGTGGCGACGTTGCGGCACGCCGCGATCCACTCGGCGCGCGTCTCGGCAGTACCATGCGAGGCGTTGATGCGCAGCACATTGACGCCTGCCTCGAGCAGGGCACCGATGGCTGACGCCTTGCCCGTCGCCGGTCCAAGCGTGGCGACGATCTTGGTACGGCGAATGGGTGGGACACCGTTCGTCGAGTTATCCACAATTGCCCGCGCTGGAGAAGATGTGGAAAACCGGCCAGACTGGAGCGAACAATCCGCGGCTGGCAGGAAGCGACACTACCGATGGACGACGTCGCAATAAGGCGTTGAAGAGAATACGCCTAATGACAGCGGTTGAAGTGATACGTGAGGTGACAGCAGGCGGACGGTGCGCCACCGCTGCCTGCATAAAGATTCGCACATCTGCATACCGAATCAGCGCACGACCTCGAGCGCCTTCTGTGCGAGACGCTGCTTGAGCTCCTGGAGTACGTGAATCGTGCGTGCCATGGCTGAAGCGGGCATCCCTTCGATCGTGCGAGCGGCCAGGCGGCGTTCCAGCTGTCCCACGCGCAGCAGTACCTCCAAACCGTGACGGGTGAGCGTCACGCGCACCCCGCGGTCGTCATCCGGATCGGTCGTCGTCTCGACAAATCCCTTCGCCTCGAGGCGCTGGATGAACGTCGTCGCCGCTGCGCGAGACACACCCAGCTCGCTCGCGATGTCGCTGGGCCGGGCGCCGTCCGGCCCGCCGAGATCCACCGCCGCCATCACGGCGTGGGCCCGCTGCGACAGCCCAAAGCTCTTGTAGGCGCGATTCCCAGCGCGCTCGATGGCCTGCTGGGCGGCAATCACCGCATCGGTCAGCTGGAGGGCCAACTCCGAGCGATCAGCCATCAGCCCGTTGTCCGCAGCGGTAAAATAGTTAACATGTTGATAGTTAACATACGAAATATTTTCGTACCCGCAATACCTGGTGTTTCGGAGGGGAAACGCTATCAGCAGGTCTCCGACCAGTCGACCTTGGCCTCCTTCGCGCACCGCAGGCACTTGAGGTGGTCCGGCTTACCGGTGAAATCCTGGCGCTCCTGGCAGTGCGGACAGACGGCGTAGGTCGTGGTGACCTCCTCCCCTTCCCTGCCGCCCAGGGTAGGGCGGAGCAGGCCGGTCCGGACGACGATGCTCCAGTGATCGGGGGGGGTGTCGCGCACGGCGACGTCGATGCGGCTGACGCGGACCGGTCTCTTCCGGACCTCGAGGACGACTTTGCCGTCTTCCGTTTCGTCGACGATCGGATACCACGCGCCGCGGCGCAGCACATCGGCGACGTTGTCGAGGCAACGGGCCCATCCCCGCGGGGTCGGCATCAGGGGGGCCAATGTAGCACATCCTGCTAAATTGCGTTATGCGCACGATCGGTACCGTCACCCGTCTCCAGATCCAACGCGACTCCCTGAAGCACGGTGAGAAGCCCACGCGCGTCTACGATCCGACGCCGCTGCTGGCAATTCCGGCGCTGCACGTCACGCCCGACGGCGCGCTCGGAGGCACCGCTGACGGCGCGTGGATCGTGGACGTGCACCACCGCGATCATCCCTACACCAAAAACGAGGATGGGCTGCACGGCATCTCGCTCGGTTTCACATCCCACTACGATGCGATGCGCGAGCATTTCGGCGGCCGGGTGGTGATCGGATGCGCGGGTGAAAACATCATTGCGGCGAGCGACCGGCGATTCAGCTATGACGACCTCGCGCACGGCGTCGCCATTCTTTCCCCCGACGGTACGGAGCGCGTCCGGCTCAGGGTTCTACAAGTGGCACACCCCTGCCGGCCATTTACGGGATGGGCCCTCGGCAAAACGGTCGAACCGGAGGAGCTGAAAAAACACCTGCAGTTTTTGGACAACGGGATGAGGGGGTTTTACTGCGTGGGTGAGGGGACGGGGACAGTGTCACTCGGAGACTCGGTGGCAATGCTGTAAAGGAAAAGGGTCAGGAGAGCTGCTCCTGACCCCTCATTCCGGATAGCCCCTCAGCCTCTCGGCCTCTCAGCGTCTAGGACAGCTCGTCCCATGCCATCGCCGCCGTTTTGTGACAGCGGTCGCAGGTCATCTCGTTGGTTCGTGCCTCGATCCCCTGCCGATGCCGGCAAGCAGGACACACGGCGTACGTGAGCGGGAAGATCCGGCCGAGTCGTTCGATGACGCGCGGCTCGCAGCGTACGATCGTCCACCGCTCCGGGGGATGATAGCGAATCTCGAGGAAGCGGCGGTCGACCGGAACGTTGTGCCGGTTCACGTCGAGCACGACGATGTTGCTCGAGGAGATACGAACGACGGGATACCACGCGCCGCGGCGCAGCGTGTGCGCGCCCGCGGGACCAACCCGCGCCCAGCCCTTCACTTGCAGGCGCGTGGGCGTAACCATCCGGTTGCTGCTTTCCATGGCCTGTAGACTACCTACCCGCGCAAGTACCCGTCGTGACTAGAGTCACAGAGCGTACGGTCGCTGCTGGATCAACCGCACTCCGAAAAGCCGCACACGTGACATTTAGCACATCCTTCGATAAACGCCAGTTGCGACCCACAGTCTGGGCACGCCCCAATGAAGTCCTGTTCGGGCCCGCGCGCCGCCCGGAGGGCGGCGTCACCCGCTGACCCGCGCACGACCTCCGTCGGGGTGGGTACCGCCGACTTGCTGCTCTCGAGCAAGTCCTGCTGCACTCCCTGCTTCTCCTGCATCCACTTCTCGATCGCGATGCCGATCGCGTCGGGTACAGAGGCGACCTTGTGCGGGCCGAGGCCTACGGCACGGTCGGACGAAATGCCGCGGAGCTGCCGGTAGACTTCCTGGAGCGGCACACCCGAGCGCAACGCCAGCGAAATCAGCCGGCCGATCGCCTCGACGTCGGCCATCAGGGCGCCGCCGGCCTTGCCGAGCGACATGAAGACTTCGAACGGCTGGCCCTTGTCGTCCTCGGTAATCGTCACATACATCGTGCCGAGCGGCGATTCGATGCGGCGCGTCGAACCCTTGAGCAGATCGGGTCGCGAGCGCTTCGCCCGCCGCTGCAGATTCTCCGCTTCGACGTCGTGCAACCGCTCTTTGGTCAGATGCAGCTCGGTCTCGAGCTCGGCGATGCGGCTGAGCGCCTCCGTGAGCGCGTCCTTCCCTGCCCCAGCGGCGTTCTCCGTGACCTTCTTGGCGGTGGACCCCGTCGACAGCACCTGGTTCTCGCGCGCGCCGTCGCGGTACACCGTCACGCCCTTGCAGCCGAGCTGGTAGGCGTAGCGATAGATCTGCTCGACGTACTCCTCAGTCGCGTCATTCGCGAAGTTGCAGGTCTTGGAAATCGCCGAGTCGGTGAAGTCCTGGAACGCGGCCTGCATCTGGATGTGCCACTCGGGCGTCACGTCGTGCGCCGTCACGAAGACGTGCTGCCACTGCTCGGGCACGGCGTCGAAGTGGATGTGACCGGCTTCGGCGATCTGCTTCATCAAGTCTTCGGAGTACCAGCCCTCACGCTTGGCGATCGCCACGAAGTCTTCGTTGACGTCCGGCATCAGCACGCCGGCCTGATTGCGCATGAACGCCACGGCGAACAGCGGCTCGATCCCCGACGAACAGCCGGCGATGATCGAGATCGTGCCGGTGGGCGCCACGGTCGTCAGGTTGCAGTTGCGGAGCTTCCGCATGGGCCGGATCCGCTCGCCCTGCGCGTTGCGCGCGCAGGTGGCATCCGGTCCCCAGATCGACCGCTCCCATTCCGCGAACGTGCCGCGCTGTGCGGCGAGCTTCTCGGACGCAGCCTTCGACTCCTCATCGATGAACTGCATGAGTTTCCGCCCGAGCGCGACGCCGGCATCCGAGTTGTACGGGATGCCGAGGCGCACGAGCAGGTCGGCCCAGCCCATGATGCCGAGACCGATGCGGCGGATCCGCTTGGCCAGGTCGTCGATCTCGTCAAGCGGGTACTTGTTCGCGTCGATGACGTTATCGAGGAAATGCGTGCACAGGTGCACCGCCGTGCGCAAGCCGTCCCAATCCACGTCTCCGTCCTTTACGAACAGACCGACGTTGATTGAGCCGAGGTTGCAGACGTCGTAGGAGAGGAGCGGTTGCTCGCCGCAGGGATTCGTCGCCTCGTAGCTGCCCAGGCGCGGGACAGGGTTGTAGTGATTCGCGCGATCGATGAAGAACACGCCCGGCTCACCCGTTTTCCAGGCGCCGTGGACGATCTGCTTGAACACCTCGCGGGCATCGAGCTGGCCCACGACCGTGCCGGTGCGGGGGTGGATCAAATCGTAGGACTTCCCCGCCTCGAGCGCGACCATGAATGCGTCCGTGACCGCGACCGAGATGTTGAAGTTCGTGACCTGCGTGAGGTCGTCCTTGCAGTGGATGAAATCCATGACGTCGGGATGATCCACGCGCAGGATGCCCATGTTTGCGCCGCGGCGCGTACCACCCTGCTTCACCACATCGGTCGAGGCATCGTACAGCTTCATGAACGAAACAGGACCGGATGCGACACCCATCGTCGAGCGGACGACGTCGTTCTTGGGGCGCAACCTGGAGAACGAGAATCCGGTCCCGCCGCCGGACTGATGGACCAGCGCCATCGCGCGCAGCGTGTCGTAGATGCCGGAGCGCCCGTTCGAGAGGGCGTCTTCCACCGGGAGCACGAAGCAGGCTGACAGCTGGCCGAGGGGCCGGCCGGCGTTCATCAGGGTGGGAGAGTTCGGCATCCACACCCGCGTCGCCATGAGCTCGAAGAACGTCTCAGCGAGGCTCTCGACCGCCCGATCTGAGGCGCCATAGGTCCGATCGGGCGCGGCAATCGTGCGCGCGACGCGCCAGAACAGGTCCTGGGGGCGCTCCACTGGCTTGCCCTGGTCGTCCTTCACGAGGTAGCGGCGCTCGAGGACGGTCAGGGCGTTGGCGTTCAGATCGAGCCGAGCCTCAGAGGCGGTCATGCGAATCTCACGGGCACCCGAGTTGAATTAAGGAAGTTAACGGAACGTGGAGGCCCAAGGTAGGCGCGTGATTGAAGCCGGGCAAGACTGAAGAGTTGTGTTGTCGTGTCTCGCACTCCGAGTATCAACATCACAAAGTTGCTCGCTCCACCGGAAAGGCTCCGTTGCGATGCCGCGCCGCCTCCTCGACGTAGTGCTCCCACGTTCCCGTGATCCGCGCGCGCAGACCATCGTCCACGTGACGCACGACACGCGCCGGGACGCCCATGACGAGCGACCCGGGTGGGACGCGCATCCCCTCCGGTACGACGGCTCCGGCGGCGATCACGCTCCCCGTCCCCACGTGCACGTCATTAAGAAGGATAGACCCCATCCCGATGAGGCACTCGTCCTCCACGGTACAGGCATGCAGGATGACGCGGTGCCCCACGCCCACCCGGGCGCCGATCAGGGCAGGCTTCCCCTCATCCACATGCACGATGGTGGCATCTTGCAGGTTGGTCGCCTCCCCAATCACGATCGGGGCCATGTCGCCGCGGAGCACCGCCTGATACCACACGCTCGCGCGCGGTCCGAGCGTCACGTCGCCCATCACGACGGCACTCGGCGCGATAAACGCGGTGGGATCGATTTTAGGTTTGTGGATTACTGGCGTACGGGCTGGAATGGCCACTGCACCCACGCTTCGGTCGGCTCACCGTTCTTCTGAGCCGGATTCCAGCGCAGGTTCCTCGCCATGTCGAGGGCTTCATTGTTGAAAGTTTCGACGTTCGAAGGCACGAACACGCGCGCCTCCATCGTCGTGCCATTACGCGAGACCCGCACCAGCAGGATCGCCTGACGGGGAAAGACCGGCGCATCGGCAGTGACCGGGATCAAGGTCGGCGACAGCGGCAGCGGACGCGTGTCGAAGCAGATGTTGTCCTGATTGTACGCAGGTCCATACTGGTCGCAGGGCCCGCCGGTATCCTCGCTGGTCTGCATGTCGAGTCGCACGTTATACGTCTCGCCCGCGGTGATGATGACCTGACGGTCGTACGTCTGGTAGCCAGTGGCGCGCACCGTCACGTGACGAACGCCGGCCGGCAAGTCGACCTGATTGCCGCGCACCTGCTGGCCGTCGATGCTCACGCGGGCCCCTTGTGGCAGGTTCTGTAAGACGAGGCGGCCCGGCGCCTCAGCCGGCGGTGGCGGTGGCGGCGGAGCCGCCGCGTGACTCGTGTCGCCCTGGGCTTTCGTGCTGTCAGCCGCGGCGAGCCTGGTCGTATCGCGTGCGGCGGCGGCCGTGGTGTCCGCCGTTCGTCCTGGAGGCTTGGCGAAGATGAGGCCCTGTTTATACGCGTAGAACCCGCCGCCACCGAACACCGCCCCGACGATGACGAGCCACAGCAGGAGTCCCGAGAGGACGGAGCGACGCGGGCGCTCGCCACCCACGGTTGCCGGTACGGCACCATCGGCGGGCGGACGGGTGCCGGTCGCGCGCGGCAGCGGCGTGGTGGGGGCGGACGCGAGCCGCGCGCCCGCCATGGATGGCATCGCCATCGTCGCATCCGTGGTGAACGAGACGGAGCGCCCGCCCTCGAGCACCGTGATCAATTCGTCGGCGTTCTGGAAGCGCTGCGCCGGCGTCTTCGCCATCATCTTGCGGACGACCTCGAACAGCTGGCGCTTCTCGGGGTTGTCGAGCGGCGGTGTGGGAATCTCTTCCATGATGTGCTTGTAGCCGATGGAGAAGGAATCCTCGCCGTCGAACGGCACGCCGCCCGTGAGGCACTGATAGGCAACGACGCCGAGCGAGTAGATGTCGCTCCGGCCGTCGAGCGCCTGCGCCTTGGCCTGCTCGGGACTCATGTAATGGGGTGTGCCGATCGACATGCCGGTGCCGGTCAGCTTGCCGCCGGACGCCGCCTTCGCGATGCCGAAATCGGTGACCACCGCGTGCCCGTGCTCGTCGAACATGATGTTGTCGGGCTTGATGTCGCGGTGGACGATTTCCTTCTTATGCGCGTACGCCAGGGCGCGACCAACTTCAGCCAGGATCCGTTTGATCTCCGCGGGCGGCAGGCTGCCGCGCGCCGCCAAAATGCTGGAGAGCGGCTTGCCGCGCAGGAACTTCATGACGAAGTAAATGATCCGGCCCGATTTGCCGACGCGATAAATCGGAATGATGTTCGGATGCTCGAGCTTCGCCGATGTGCGGGCTTCGCGCTGGAAGCGCTCGACGAATTCCTTGTCGAACGCGAGGGAGAAGGGCAGCACCTTGATCGCGACTTCGCGGTCGAGCTGCTTTTCTTTCGCCTTGAACACGATCGCCATGCCGCCGCGACCGAGCTCTTCCAGGATCTCGTATTCCTCGTTGAGCTCCTGCCGCACCATGTCGATTTCGGCGATGTCGGGCGCCTCGACGCGCACGCCGGTAGGCGTGGCCGCGGTCAGGTCGAGGCCGCAAGAGTCGCAGAACTTCGCGGTGTCCTTATTCTGGGTGCCGCAGCGGGAGCAGTACAATCCGATCTCCAGGGGTCCGCGCTAACTTAGGGTTCGCCCTAGGACGGGTCAACAGACTGACGCGTGCGACGCGCCGAAAAAATCAGAAATCGGCGGCGAAAGCGGCGTAGACCCGAGCATGACCGGTCGCCGGCTGTGCGACGCCGAGCCGGATCTGCAGCGGCAGATCGTAGCTGACGGTCATGTCGCCGATCAACTCCGCGCCCACCGAGCGCAGGCGATGCAGGCGCGGCGCCTCGCCTACGTCCCACGCGTCGCCGACATCGCCGAAGACCGCGAAGGCAAGCTTGTCGGCGCCGAACGGCAGATGGCCCAGCAACCCGCCGACCAAGGTGACGGGCATGCGGTACTCCGCGGTGAGCGTCGCGGCGCGGCGCCCGCGCAATGTCCCTCCCACATACCCGCGCACCGGAAACGACCGGAACGAAGCACCGGCTTCTCCGAATCCGAAGTTCACGCCGCCGGTCGAGACTCCACCCACGCCGAAGGAGTCCGTGATCGGCCCGTCGAGCGCGCCGAACGCGCCGCGAATCGCGAGCACCGGATACGCGAACCCCAGCCGCGGGCCGGCGCGCAGGTAAAGATTGCCGCGCGCGCGCACCTCGTTGAGCCACCGGTCGGTGCCCTGCTCTTCTTTCCGGCGATACAGCAACGCCGCGGTCCCGCCGTCCTGCAACGACACCGCCAGCGGCGCCGCTACCACCGACCCGAATGCCAGCGTCGCGGATCCGCCGACGCGATCGCGATCGATACACCCGAAGCAGATGTCCGCGAGGTTGGTATCGGGAACGGAGACGAATCGCCTTCCTTCATACTCCGCAGCAACGCGGAGCGAAACGAAGCTGCGCCAGCGGTGGGCCAGGATCGTCGCGCCGATGGAGCCCTCGCGGTGCTCCTCGGAAACAACATGCCGGGTGCTATCGATACCGACGAGCGACCAGTCGTTGGAGAAATAGAAGTCGAGCGTGGGATCGCCCAGCGCCTGACTCAGGAGGAAGAAGTAGCCCTCGGCCCGGGCCGGCGATCCCGAAACCAGTGCTTCGGCAATGTAGGTGTAGCGGCCGACCGCATCCGCCCCCGCGGTCGCCACACCCAAGAAGCGGCCAGCCTCCGCGGCATCGAAGCCGAGCGGAATCCAAAAATGCGGCCGGAGCGAGCCCCACGAGGCATAGCCGGTCTCGCGCATCGGGACTGGCGGTGCCGAGTCGAAGGGCGGGGATGCAGGCGACGTTACGGCCCCAGGCGCGAGTGCGATGGGTACCACGGCGCGTAGCTCCCAGCCGTCGTTGCCCATCGTGGCGAATGCGATGCGACCGTCCGCGAGCAGTGCCGGCGCGCGTGCACCGAGCGGTTCGTCGGTGACCTGGGTGATGCCCGCCCCCGCCCCGGCCCCCGCCCCCGCTCCCTCACGCCAGCGATGAACCTGTGGGAAACCGCCGGCATCCATGACGAAGAGGACGCTGCCGTCGGGCGACCACACCGGATCTGTGATGACACTGCCTGCTGCCGCCTGCGCCAGGACTTCTACGGACGCCGGCGCGCCGGTGCGCCAGCGAACCAGCGACCACCGACCATTCTGATTGCGCGGGGCGACAATCCAGCGACTGTCCGGTGAGGGAACGGCGGGTCCCCACGTCGCGTCACGCGAGCGGATTCCGGTTGTCGGCGCTTCATCACCTGCGCTGAGCTGCAAGGCCGACAGCACGCCACCGCCGGCGCGCGGTTCCATCAAGCGAGCGCCGGACGTCAGGCGCCTCCACGCACCGTCCGGCGTCCAGCGCCAGAGATCGCTGCGCACGGTCCACCGGCTCGTATAGTCGAGCTGCGCGACGATCAGCGTGTCGCCGCGCCAGTCGTAGCTCACCTGACCGTTGACGCGATGCGAACGGAGCACGGCGCCCGTCGCGGGATCGACGACGCGCAGCCGTCGCGCGCCGCGCCAATCGTCGTGAACGTACGCCAACCGACCATTCGGACCGACGCGCGGGACCGGCTCGTAGCGCAGCCGCCCAGCGATGAGCTGGCTGCGTGTATTCGACCGTTCGGCGGCGGGCGCGGCGGGCGCGGCGGGCGCGGCGGGCACGGCCGCAGCAACGGAGCGGGACCAGGCATCGGTCAGTGCGTGGGGCACCCCTGCGTGGCGCAGCGGGCGCCCAATGCGAAAGGGAATGAGCTGCCCGCTGCTCTGCTCGATGAAATGCGGGATCACCGAATCGCCAACCGTCCGCGCCACGTACTCCCAGAAGCGGCTGCCGTAGGCGTACGGCGCGAGCCCATCCGGCCAGGCCGAGAAGTACAGCGCGTTCCACGGCGAACGCGCGCGACCGGCCGCCGCATCGGCGGCGACAATCTCCCGGTGGAACGTCCCATCCGCGCGGCCGCCGGTCGTAAAGCGCGACTCGTAGTAGGTCGCCAACCCTTCGATTACCCAGCTCGGCTGATACTGATTGGGGAAGAATCCGGGCAGGCGACCGAACACCGATTGGAACGCTCCCCATAGCCCCCGCGAACGATCGAGATGGAAGACGTGCGTCAGCTCGTGCACGATCACCAGTCGTTCCCAGCTGTCGTAGTTTTGCAACCCGGGGTCGGTGACGGGCGGGGTGAGAAAGATCGTGAAGCGATTGGACGGGAAGACGGTCGTGAAGCCGTTCGCTGCATCGACGTCGTCAGAGAGCGTCAGGTCGATGGTACCGCGCGGCGGGTGCAGCTCGCTCGACAGCAGCCGATACGCGCGTTCGGCTTCGCGCGCCGCTTCCACGGCGCGCGCGAGATAGACCGGCCGAAAATGGACGCGAAAGTGCTCCGTGTGCAGCGTGCGCCATGTGCCTGACGGATCTACCTGGGATGACGCGGTGCTGGGGAGGAGAAGGAGTGCAAAAATAACGAGGAGCGCGATTCGAGCGAGTCGCATGTGGCGCAAGGTAGCGTTCAGCAATAGATTGGGCCACCTAACTTTATGGCCCTGGGCGCTTGCCAATTTTGCGGCCGCCAGAACGATGCCGGCGCGCAATTCTGCTCTGATTGCGGCAAGCCGCTGACCAAAGCGGCGGCCGCTCGTGCTGCCGTCGCCGCCGGTGGAGGCGGGGGAGGGCTGGTTTCCCGCACGAGCGGGCCAGGAGCAGTGGGAAACGTTCCTGCGGATGGTCCCTGTCCGCTGTGCGGATCCGTTCCCGCCGGGCATGGCGCGAGCGCGGGAGGAGCGAGCGGGGCGACCGGGGCGGGACACGACCGCCGGACGATTCCCGACAGACGCTCCGATTACTCCCTGACATTGGTACTGGTTTCCGAGATGGCCACCGAGGTGGCGCGTTTCGTCCGCCGGCAGGCGACCACGACGATCGGCCGCACGGAAGGCGACGTGCGCTTCCCGGAAGATCAGTTCCTCTCTCCGCTCCATGCCAAGCTGTCGTGGGAAGAAGGGCGACTCGAGGTGCGCGACCTCGGTAGTCGCAACGGCACTTGGGTCTTTCTCGAAGGACCCTGTCGCCTCACCGACGGTGACCTGATCCTCATCGGCTCACAGGTGCTGCGCTTCAAGCGGCTCGGCTATCCGGGACCGCACAGCGCCGAGGCCGATGCGACCAAGCGTATGGGCAGCATGGTGCCGAGCGCCGACATCGCCAGCCTCACGCAGCTGCGCACCGACGGCAGCTCACGCGACGTCATCCAGCTCTCGCCCGGCCGCGACGTTCATATCGGTCGCGAGCGCGGTGACTGGATCTTTCCATACGATCCCTCGATGAGCGCGCAGCACGCGACCGTGCGCTCCGAAGATGCCGACTTCGTGCTGGTGGACGACCACAGCCGCAACGGTGTGGCCATCGCGGCTCGCGGCGTGATGCTGCTGCAAGACGGCTCGCGCATCATGGTCGGGGACAAGCTGCTGCGCATCGAGCTCCCGGGGGGGGGAGCGGTCGCCTCGGCATGAAGATCTGCCCCGTCTGCTCCACCGAGTATCTTGATGACGTGAAATTCTGCCCGAACGACGGGCAGACGCTGCGCTCGGCGGCGCCGGCGCATGATCTCGTCGGTCAGGTCATCGCCGATCGCTACCACGTCGTCAAGAAGCTCGGCGAAGGCGGGATGGGTCAGGTCTACCTCGCCGAGCACGTCAAAATGGGACGACGCAGCGCCATCAAGGTGATGAATCCCTCGATGGTGCACGATCCGGATGCTGTCGCGCGTTTCAACCGCGAGGCCGCGAACGCCAGCCGCATTAGTCATCCCAACGTGTGTGCGATTTACGACTTCGGTGAAACGCCCGATGGGCTGATCTACCTCGCGATGGAGTTCATCGAGGGCGAGCCGCTCACCGACATCCTCGAGCGCGACGGTGCGCTCCCGCTCTCTCGTGCCGCGGCAATTTTCCTCCAAACTGCCGACGCGCTCCAGGCAGCGCACGATCTCGGCATCGTCCACCGCGACTTGAAGCCGGACAACATCATGTTGACCGGACGCAGGGGCGGCGGCGACGTGGTGAAGGTCGTCGACTTTGGGATCGCAAAGGCGGTGGGGGGCGATGACGCCGGCCAGAAAGTCACCAAGACCGGCCTGGTCGTCGGGACGCCCGAGTTCATGAGCCCCGAGCAGTTGTCGGGCGACACGCTCGACGGTCGCAGCGATCTCTATTCGCTGGCGCTCGTCTTCTTTCGGATGCTGAGCGGCAAGCTGCCGTTTGAAGCGACGACGGTGCAGGAGACGATGATCAAGCGGCTGACCGACGAGCCCATCAAGCTCGCCGCGGCACGCCCCGATCTCTCGTTCCCCGCGGGGTTGCAGCCCGTGTTCGACACGGCGCTCGCACGCACGCCGGCGGAGCGCTATCAGAGCGTCGCGAAATTCGCAGCCGACGTCGCGGCCGTCACCGGACGGCCTACGACGGGAGCGATTCCACACACGCGGTCGAGGGGCGATGCAGAAGGAAAGACGCAGCTGATCGACACGACCGCCGGAGCCACGCAGCGGATCTCGGCGAAGCAACCGACACCGGTCAAAAAGCGCTCACTCGTTCCAGCGGCGATTGGTGTGGTCGTGATTCTCGGAGCGGGAGGGGCGTGGGTCGCGCTGAGCGGCGGGAGCAAGGCCAATCCGAATCCGGTAGACACGACTGCGCACCTGGGTGACACGGCGCGGACGCAAACGACTCCCCCGAGTGGTGGGACCGCGGTGCGGCATGCGGGCGGCAACCTGCCAGCCCCTCCGCCCGCGCCGCCGGCTGCCGCGAACAGGCCCGACAGTGCCGCGATCGACCGACAGCTGAGCGACGTATTGCAGCTGGTTCTCGATCCCAAGACTCTGGCAACGGGGCGCATGCAAGCCACCGCGATCTACGCCAACGACCGCAATCCCGCGACGCTTCGAGCGCAGGCCGCATTCATGGTCGCGCAGGCGTTTTTCCAAGAATCGCGGACCGATCAGGCTTGTGCGTGGAACGCGAAGGCGCTGCTGCTGAAACCGGAGAACAGCAATTACTTGAAATTCAAGCGCGATCAATCGTGCGGTTCCTGAGAGCCATGTTCGGACGCTCTTCGAAACCCATCCGCCTCGAAGTGTTCGGCAAGACCGACCTCGGCCGCGCACGCGACCATAACGAGGACCGCTTCCTCGTCGCCGACCTGACGCGCAAAGCCGCCTCGCTGCAGCCGGACGTGCGGCAGCACGACATCGGCCCGCGCGGCACCCTGTTGGTGGTCGCCGACGGCATGGGCGGTGCGGCGGCCGGCGAGCTGGCGAGCGAGATGGCGACGGACACGATCTACGCGCACCTCGTGAAGACGTGGAACGCCGAGGACGAAGTGACGCCGCAGCGTTTTGCGTACCGGCTGAAGGAGGCGGTCGAAGTCGCCAACGCCAATATCCACGCGCACGCCAAAGCGCATCCGGAAGTGCGCGGCATGGGAACGACGACCACGGCGGCGGGCGTACTGAACGATCATCTCTATCTCACGCAGGTCGGCGACAGTCGCGCCTATCTCATTCGCGGCGGCCAGGCGTATCAAATCACCAAAGATCAGTCGTTGATGCAGCGGCTGGTCGAAGCGGGCGAGCTCACCGAAGAAGAAGCGGCGCAAAGCGAGCGCCGCAACATCATCCTCCAGGCCCTGGGACCCGATCCAAAAGTCAAAGTCGATCTGACGCATCAGGAGGTACGCCGCGGCGACGTCCTGGTCCTCTGCTCCGACGGGCTGTCGGGACAGGTCAAGAAGGACGAGATCGCGCAGATCGTCACGACGACGCCCGACCTGAGCGCGGCGTGCGACAAGCTGATCGCGCTCGCCAACGAGCGCGGCGGGCCCGACAACATCACCGTGGTCATCGCGCGCTTCGGCGGCGACGGCCTGCGCTCCTCGGATGGCGCGCAGCAAGACGACGTCGGCCATCAGGTCTACCCGCTGATCGATACCGAGACCAGCACCGAGCCCGTGCCGGTCTATAAGGGCAGCCGGCCGCCCGTGCCCAACCGGGACAAGATCAATCCCGGCACGCGCATCATCGTGCTCGCGGCGATTGCCGTCGCCGCGGCCGTGATCTGGTACTTCACCCGGAAGCAGTGAAAGCCCAATTCAAGTTTCTTTCCGGCGCCCGTGCGGGACAGGTCGAAGCTTTCCGCAAGGGCTATATCGGTCTCGGCCGTCACCCGCTTTCCGATGTGCGCTTCGATGCCGAGCGCGACCTCGACGTCTCGTCGCGCCACGCCGCCATCGTGCGCAAAACCGAAGGCTTCGTGCTGCAAGATCTCGGCAGCCGCAACGGAACCTTCGTGAACGGACAGCGCATTACGGGCGACACGCTGCTCCAAGGTGGCGACGTCATCGGCTTCGGCGCGAACGGGCCGGCGCTCGAGTTCGCGGTGATCGAGGCCGAGGCCGACCTTCCGGCCACGACGGCGGCGGAAGCGCTGGCGGAGCGGACCTCGGCGCCGCGGGACCTGTTTGCGGCGGCGGCGCCGCAGCGGCCGACCGCGCCACGGCAAAGCACCGGCGTGCGCATCGCGGTCGAGGTGGCGCGGCAGACGGCGCAGCTGCGACGCACCACCAAGATTCTCATCGCGCTGCTGTTGCTCGTCGGCACCGGCTTCACATGGATGCAACTGGACGGGCGCCGGCGCGCGAACGAGCTGCTGCAGCTGCAACTGCGCGCCGACTCCCTGATGCGCCAGTCGCGCGCGTTGACGACCGAGTTCCAGAGCCAACTGCAGGGCGTACGGGACGCTCTGCGGGCGTCGCAGGACGAGACCGCGCGATTGCGCCACGAGCTCGACGCGTCGGCCGGGGATGCCTCGTCCGTGTCGCGGCTGCGCACGGAGCTCGACGCCGCCGAGCGGCGGCAGCGCGCCCTGGCCGGCGCCGTGGGCGGCGTCAATTACCGCGCGATTTCGCACCGCAATCAGGACGCCGTCGCCATCGTGCTGGTCGAGTACACCGACGGCGAGCGATTCAGTGGCACGGCCTTCTCCGTCGACTCCATGGGCACGATGGTCACGAACAAGCACATTCTCACCGGGGAAGACGGCACCAAGACACCGCGGCGCCTCGGCGTGATCTTCTCCGGCAGCACGCAGTTCTGGCGCGCCGAGTTGATCGGCAACTCGCCGGACGCCGATATCGGCGTGTTCCGCGTGCTGATCAAGGGCGGGACGCCGCGCGTCGCGGGGCTCGCGAAGAGCCGCGAGGGACTCGAGCGCGGCGATCCGGTCGCGATCCTCGGCTATCCACTCGGATTCGATCTGCCGATGGAATCGCAGGGCGGCCAGCCGATCGCCGAGCCCACGTTGACCGTGGGGACGGTGAGCAAGTCGCTCACATCGGTCGTGCAGGTGGACGCGTATGGTGCCCCAGGGTCGTCCGGCAGTCCGATCTTCGATCGCGATGGGAAAGTGATCGCCGTGCTGTACGGCGGTGAGCGGGAATCGAACGGGAAGATCATCTTCGCGGTGCCGGCGTATCTCGTGTCGGACTATCTCAAGAACCTCAACCTGCCACGGTAACATGCATTGTCTGATCACCTTCCTCATCCTTACGTCTGTCCAGGACACCAGCGCTTTTGAAAAACACGAAGCGATGGTTCCGATGCGCGACGGCGTGAAGCTCCACACCTCCTGGTACGTGCCCCGCGCCGTCACGGGGCCGCTGCCGATCATTTTTTCGCGCACGCCGTACGGGATCGAGCACGCGGACCGCGCCTTCGGCAGCTATTACCAGGCACTGGTGAAGGAAGGCTACATCTTCGCCTTCCAGGACATCCGCGGGCGATTCGGCTCCGAGGGCACGTTCGTCATGCAGCGCAAGCCAGACCACCGCGCGACGCACGGCGCCGACGAGAGCACCGACGCGTACGACACGATCGACTGGATGATTCACAACATTCCCAACAACAACGGGCGCGTGGGGATGTTGGGCATCTCCTACGACGGCTGGACCACGGGCGAGGCGCTGATCGATCCGCATCCCGCGCTGCGCGCCGCGTCCCCGCAGGCTTCCCCCGACGACATGTTCTTGAACGACGACTTTCACCATCAGGGCGCGTTCCGGCTGAGCTACGGCTTCGAGTACGCGGTGCTCACCGAGGCGTCGGACACCAACAGCTCGTTCGACTTCGGCCGCTACGACACCTACGACTGGTATCTCGAGCTGGGGCCGCTGCGCAACGCCAACGCGCGGTACTTGCACGACAAATTGCCGAGTTGGAACAACTTCGTGGCGCATCCCAACCACGATGACTTCTGGAA
Organism: Gemmatimonadota bacterium; assembly: GCA_046728135.1. Lineage (GTDB taxonomy): Bacteria > Gemmatimonadota > Gemmatimonadetes > Gemmatimonadales > GWC2-71-9 > 20CM-2-65-7. Next base: position 26,068 of record JBKPDZ010000020.1, read on the forward strand.
AGTGCAGGCGCTGACGACGTATCTCACCAAGACGACGGTCCCCACGCTCAATGTCGCCGGCTGGTGGGACCAGGAAGACTTCGTCGGTCCAATCCGGATCTACGAAGCGATGGAGCCGCGCGACTCGTCAGGGGTCAACTTCCTCGTCGTGGGTCCGTGGAATCATGGCGGCTGGGCCGGCGGCCCGGGACGCCAGCTCGGCAACATCGACTTCGCGAGCAACACCGGCGAATACTTCCGCGACAGCGTCCAGGCGCCATTCTTCGCGCACTATCTCAAAGACAAAGGACCGCTGAACCTGCCCGAGGCGCTCACGTTCGAGAGCGGCGCCAACACCTGGGTCCGCAACGACGCGTGGCCCGCGCGGGCGCACGTGACGCGCCGGAAACTCTATTTCCGTGAGAATCGCGGGCTCAGTTTCGAGGCCCCGCCCGTTCGCACGCTCGCATTCGACAGCTATGTCTCAGATCCGGCGAACCCAGTGCCCTATCGCAACCGGCCGATCCAGCCGACTTACTACGCGAAAGGGAGCGGCTGGTACACGTGGCTGCTGCAGGATCAGCGCTTCGTGGATCACCGGCCCGACGTGCTGAGCTGGGAAACGCCGCCACTCGACAGCGACGTCGTGATCCGCGGCGCCATCGTCGCGCACCTGTTCGCCAGTACGACCGGCAGCGACGCCGACTGGATCGTGAAGATGATCGATGTGTATCCGGAGAACTATGAGAATGCTGCGGCGCCCCGCGTCACCGGCGGGTATGAGCTGATGGTCGCGAACGACGTGCTGCGGGGGCGGTTTCGTGCAGGTTTCGAACGACCGCAGGCGATCGTGCCGAATCGCGTCCTCGAGTACACCGTCGATCTACATACCCAGGATTACCGCTTCCTGAAGGGCCATCGCATCATGGTCCAGGTGCAGAGCAGCTGGTTCCCGATCATCGATCGCAACCCCCAGACGTTCGTTCCGAACATTTTCGAGGCGAACGCGAGCGACTTCAGGACCGCGACGCAGCGGATTTATCGGTCAGGTACTCAGGCGTCCTACATCGAGCTGCCTATCTATCAGGATCGCTGATCCCGCGCGGGCGAAGGCTTCGCCAACAACCGCTCGGCAAAGTCCACGCGCTCCTCCAGCTCGGCCACGCGGTGCTGCATGGCGTCGACGCGCTGGCGCAGATCCTCAATCTCACCATCGGACTCCGGTTGCCCCCGGCGATGACGCGGATACTTACCCGAGATCGCACGGCCGACCTGGATGGCGATGAGGATGATCGCGGCGCCGATTGCCCAACTGGGGATGATGAAGGGCATATCGAAGTCTAACGAATCTGCACGGGCGCGCTGAGCGCCGAAACACCGTTCTCGTCGAAGCTCTCGATCGCCACCCAATATGCCTGCCCCACCGTCAACGCGCGCAGCTCGAGCGTGGTGCCTTGATCGGCGAACCGCTGATAGGTCTCGTATAGCTTCGCCGGCGTAGTTCCCCATCGCACGTTGTAGCCAACCACCCCTGGCACGGGGCGCCAGGTAATGATCGCATCCCGCTGATCGTGCTGCCGTCGCGCCGTGAGCCCAGTTGGTGTTTGCGGCCGCGGACCCGAGCCGTTGCCGAACACGCGGATGTCACTGATCGCGAGGTTCGCGGCGGCGACATGAATGTGCTCGTAGTCGACGTAGCGCGTGCGCACCGGCCCCGGCAGCTCGATGTATGCGTCTGGCCGATCGCGCGTCTCATGAGAGAGGTCTGCGACGGTTGTCCACTGCTGACCGTCGACTGAGGACTGAATCCGAAACTGCGTGTAGACGGTTGCATCGTTGCCGTACAATCCGGACTTGTAATCGGCGTAGTTCACCTGCACCGCTCTCACATCGTACGCTCGCCCGAGATCGATCGTGAGCCACTCCCCGGGCCGATTCTGCTGCGCGACCCAAAATGTGCGCGGGTTCTCGTCGACGACATTGCCGGCCGGAAAACTGTCGCGCGCCGACGATGCGGTGACCGGCTTGCGATACGACAACAACATCCAGCCGGTGAACAATTCGGCGCTCGTCTGTCCCGCCTGCGTCGGGAGCCAGTGCGGAAAGTCGCCGAAGCGCGTGTCGACAAACATCTGACCGTCGGCGTCGAAGCCGGCGGGATGGAGCCCGATGCGACGCTCGAAATTCCAGTTGACGCCGATCCACGGCGTCCCCGTGTTCCACCAGTTCCCGTAGACGTCCTGGAACGTGTTGCCATGGCCGGCGCCCTGCACGAATCCGCCAGGCTTGTACGCCACCGGATTGTACGGCGCATACGTGAACGGCCCGAAGGGATCGTCCGCGGTGTAGACGCCCGTCGCATACACGTTGTACTCGGTGCCCGGAGCGCCGTACTGCAGGTAGTAGCGCCCGGCGTACTTGGTCATCCAGGAGCCTTCGATGAACGGATCGATCGTCGTGTCGCGATGATCCTGGCCGAAGC
>JBKPDZ010000021.1:0-22522 GCA_046728135.1 Gemmatimonadota bacterium
GTCATGGGCTCCCCCACTGGATGTCGAGAGACGACGCCTGCACACGTTATACCCGAACGGTCAGCCTTTGGGCAGCTCGCGTCGCGCCTCTCGCAGCTGGCCGATCATCCGTTCACTGAAGTCGAGCCGCTCCTGCATCTCTGCCTGACTCTCGCGCAGCGCAGCAATCTCCTCGCGTAAGGCCACCAGCTCCGTGCGAATCTGCGAGCCGCCCTCTCGTGACTTGAACCAGCGATTGGCGATCCACATCGCGGCGATAGCGGGTGGCAACATGGCGATGAATGGGACAAACGGTCCGATGTACGCGATCCAAGGCATGGGGCTTCAAGCTGCTCCCCGCGCGACAAAGCGCAACCGCCGGATCATGGCGACCGGTACTCCGGATAGACCTTGATCCAGTGCGTTCGCACTTGCGGCCGCAATTGATGCCCAAGCGAGCTAGAGATGAGCACATTCGACGCCTGCAGCGGCATGTGACAAATCCGCGCAGCGTCCCAATAGCCGGCTTCCGTGGCGCGGAAAGAGTCCACAGCTCTGGACGGTGTGACAGGTGAGGCAGCGCCCCGAGAGAAGGGCGACGTCACGCTGCTCGCGGTGGACGTCGTGGCAGGTGGCGCAGGTCATTTGGGACGAACGGAAGCACGCGCTGCGCTCGAGCAGTGCGACCTGGTTGCCGTGCACGTCGGGCACCCCCGTGTCCGGCGGGCGCGACAGGTCAGGCCGCTTCTCGAGCCGCCGTCCTGGGATGAACGAAAATGGAGCCGACCGGAGCGGCGCCGTCCCGCTGTGGCACAGCGCGCACGCGTCCACCTGGCGCGCGCGCGCCAGGCGCGCCGGATTCACGATCGCGCTTGCGGGGGCACGCAGGCCGGAGAGCGGCGAGCGTGCTCGCGCGACGTGGTCTCGACCCGAGCCATGACAGACTTCGCACGTTATCCCCAGGATCGCGGCGGTGGGCAAGTAACGATTGACGACATTGGAGTCGGCCACCGACTGGGACCAGGACGAATGACACTCCAGACATCGGGGAGGAATGGGGCGATCGAAGTTGACGATACCATCCGGATATCCTGGACTGTTCGTCCATCCGACCCCCGCCCAATACGACACGGGGTGTTGATACAGTCGGTCGCCGCGCCAGTACAGGAAGGACTGACCCTTCCGCACGCCGGTGACCACGTCGATCCGCTCGCGTCGCACGGACGTGTCGGGCGCTCGACCCTGGATCGCGCTTTCGTAGAAGCCCGCGGCCGTGGAGTCGATGCGAAAGTACAGGTTCGGATTCGCGGTCCGGAGCACATTCTCGCCGGGGTCAAAACGACCTTGAAGGGACGCGCGCGTCGCCAGCGTCGAGGTCAGGCGATGGGCAGTCTGCTCGAAGCTCGCCTTGTTCGAATGACAGACCAGACAAGTCGAGTCCCCGACGGCGTTCTCGGCGTGCACCGCCTCGGTGTGATGCCGCGTCGCCACGAGTCCGATCGTGACAACTGCTGCACCAAGCAGCATGAACCCTGCGACGGCCAGCCAGCGAGGCCTCACGCGCGGAGTGAGGTGCGCCTCAGATCCCACAACATGGCCAGCGGCCCCACCATCGCCAATGCCAGAATCGGCGGCGACACGTAGAACGGTCGGAGCAACGCCAGCTGGTAATCGCCGCCGAGGCGGATGAGAGTCTCGACCAACGCAACGGTCGCCACGACGATCATCCGGCCACGGCGTGTGCTGACCGTCGTGCGCGGATCGGTCACCATGAAGAAGACGAACAGCTGATACATCGGTCCCGTAATCGGCGCGATCTCGGCCAGCAGCGGTCCACCTACCATGAAATGTCGCAGCACCGCGAAGACGACGAAACACGCGACGTAGGTCAGCGTGACGTGCAGCACACGCGCGCGCCACGCGATCACCAGCCCGAAGGCCCAGATCACGAGGTTCGTGCCGAGGTCGTTGCCCCACTGGTGGCTGAGAATGGCGACGGAATCCGCAGCGACGAGGACAAGCAGTGCGATGGCGAAGTTGCTGGGATTCCAGAGGTGACGGCCGCGGTAGGTGAGCACGTACTTGGAGGCGATCGCGAGAAACGCGCCGAGGGCAAAGGGCCAGAGAATGTTCGCTTGCGGCTTGGTCAAGAGCGCGAGGCTGATGCCCGTGATGTACGCACTGGCCACATTCGCTACTCGGCCGCGGAGCCACCATGACAGCAGCAACTCAGTCGCGACACAGACGCCGAGCGTGGTCGCGAGGCGCTGATAGCCACCGAGGATGCCGTAGCGCGCTTCCCCGACGACGAGCACCAGCGTAATGAGAAAGACGATCAGGTACTTGGGATCGACCGCGATCCTCACCCCCTGACCCCCTCTCCCTTCGGGAGAGGGGGGACGAAGTGCGCGGGCTTGTGCGGGCGTCGACGTCACCGCGGTTCCGTGATCACGTGCAACTGGTCTATCGCCAGGCCGTTCACGACCTGCGTCTGACCGGACGGCCACCGAATCGTCACGGTGCCCAACCGCTGATCCCCGAGGCCGAAATGCAGTCGCCGATCGTTTTGACTACAGAATCCCATTCCGCCATCCACCACCTGTCGCTGGCGCGCGTTGCCGAACTCGACCGTCACCTCCGCACCGATGGCGCTGCGATTGCTGCGGGTTCCGACGAGCTTGAACTCGACCCAGCCCTCACCCCCTGACCCCCTCTCCCTTCGGGAGAGGGGGGACTCATTCCGATAGAGGAGCGCCCTGCCCTTCTCGTTCGCGATCACGACATCAAGCACGCCGCGGTTGAACAGATCGGCCATCGCGACCGCGCGGCCGTCCAACCGATCGGTGACACCCGCCTCCTGGGCGACATCGACGAACCCCGCTTGGCCGCGATTGAGGAGCACGCGCGACCGCTCGTATCCCGACAAGCTCGCGCTGCCGATCGGCGGCCAATTCTTGGCGTCCTCGAAGATGTTGCCCTGCGCGCCGGCGATCTTGGACATCGCATACCAGTAATCGTGCGCGGAATCCGCCGAGATGAAGCCGTTGGCGATGACGAGATCGAGCAGGCCGTCGTTGTTCAAGTCGCCGAACTGCGCGCCCCACGCCCAGCCGGCGTCCGCGACCGGGCCGGTCGCGACTTCGTCGAAGCGGCCCAGCTCCTTGAGAAAATTGAGCCGCAGGTTGTTGCCCTGAAACAGAAATCCCTTCTCCGAAATATTCGTGACGAAGACGTCGTGCTCCCCGCGGTTATAGACGTCTCCCAGCGCGACCGCCATCCCACTCTTGGAGTCGTCCGAGAGCCCGGCGCGCGCGAGCTCGAAGTGTTTGCCCTCGTGATTGAGGTACAGCTCCTCGGGGCCGTAGTCGTTGGCGAGATACAGGTCGGGCCAACCGTCGTCGTTGAAATCGGCGGCGGTGACGGCCAGCGTCCAGCGCGTGCTGCCGACGCCCAGTGAATCGGTCACATCCTGGAAACGCCCGTTCCCGAGGTTTTTGAACAGCAGGTTCTTCCCGCCGTTGGTCGCAAACTCCCAGCTGTGCTGCATGATCCGCGTGGTGGTCAGATGCCAGAAGTCGATATCGGAGCGGAAGTACCCGGTGATATACAGGTCGAGCAGGCCGTCGCGATCGAAATCGAGCCACACCGCACCGTTGGAGTTCATCCAGTGGCGCAGGCCCGCCCGCTCCGTGACGTCCTCGAAATGCCCGTTGCCGAGATTATGGAATAGCTGGGGGTAGCCCCACTTGTAGACGAACAGATCCTCGTTGCCGTCGTTGTCGTAGTCGCCCCACACCGCGCCCATGGACACGCCCTCGCCCGGGCGGTTCAACGAGCCGACGCCCGCTTCCGCCGCTACATCCCGGAAGGTGCCGTCTTTCTGATTGAGGTAGAGCGCGTTGCTCGCGCCAAAGCGTGACGTCGTGAAATACAGATCGGGCCAGCCGTCGTTGTTCACGTCGGCGACGGATACGCAGGCGCCGAGCGCGCCGACGTGGGGCGCGACGTTGGCGATCTTGGGGTCGAGCGCCGGCGCTTGATGCACGAAATCGATACCGCTGGCGTGCGCCACTTCGCTCAAGTGAATGCTTTCGCTCGCGCTCGCCGATCCGCCCGCCGCCCGAGCGTTGAGGACGACCACCGCTGCTACCGCCGCGATGAACGCAGCGATCACAATGGAACGACGCCACGAAATCATGGCGTAAACGATATCCGCGTCCGCAAGACGGCGTTAGCTTCCCTGCCCATGTTGCCCCATGCGTCGCGTTGGATCGGTACGCTCGTGCCACTCGTCGGCGTCCTCGCCGGCTGTGGCCGTCACCCCGCGCCGCTGTTCAAGCTCCTCTCCCCGGGGCACACCGGCGTCACGTTCGCGAACACCATTACCACCAGCGACTCGTTCAACGTCCAGACCGACGTGTACATCTACAACGGCGCGGGCGTCGCGGTCGGAGACATCAACAACGACGGACTCCCCGACTTGTTCTTCAGCGGCAACATGGTGTCGAGCCGCTTGTATCTCAACAAGGGCAACATGCAATTCGAAGACATCACCGAGCGCGCGGGAGTGAAGACCAATCGCTGGTGCACCGGCGCGACCATGGTGGACATCAACCATGACGGGTTTCTGGACATCTATGTCTCAGTCTCCGGCCCGGGCGGAGAGTCCAAAGGCGTCGAGCGCGCGAATCTCCTCTTCATCAATAACGGCGACGGCACCTTCACCGAGGCCGCCGCGAAATACGGTATCGCCGACACCGGTTACACCACGCACGCCGTGTTTCTCGATTACGACGGCGACGGCGATCTCGATCTCTTCCTGCTCAACAACTCGCCCAAAGACTTCGCCCGCGGCGCGGCTGACACGCATCCCCTCGGCGTCCGCGAAGTTAGCCCGGCGAGCTGGAACACGCTGTACCGCAACAACGGCGACGGGACATTCACGGATGTCTCGCAGCAGGCAGGGATCCTGCGCCAGATCGGCTATGGGCTGGGCGTGGTCGTGGCCGACGTGAACCGCGACGGCAGGCCCGACATCTACGTCTCCAACGACGTCTCCCCCAACGACGTCCTCTACATCAACAACGGCAACGGCACGTTTACCGACAAGGCGCCGGTCTCGTTGAAACACACCAGCATCGCCGGCATGGGCGTGGATGTCGCCGATTTCAACAACGATGGCTGGCCCGACATCGTGCAGATGGACATGCTTCCCGCCGAGCCCGAGCAGCGCAAGCGTATGAGTGGCTACCTCACCGACCCACGGCGCGGCGATCAGCGACGCCGTGGCTTTCGCGACGACTACGATGCCAACGCGCTGCAGCTCAGCAACGGCGTGACGCCGGGGGGGGGGGACGTCGTCTTCAGCGAAATCGCCAATCTCGCGGGCACGGCCGCCACCGACTGGAGCTGGAGCGCGTTGTTCGCCGATTTCGACAACGACGGACGCAAGGACATCTTCGTCACGAACGGCTATCCCAAGGCGCCCAATGATCTCGACTACCAGGCGGGGGTGTTCATGGCCCGCCGTTCGGGCAGTGTCACCGCGGCGCGCGAGCAGCTACGGCAGCTGCGCAGCTACAAGGTCCCCAATTATCTGTTTCGCAACAACGGTGACCTGACGTTCAGCGACGTGAGCAAAGCATGGGGCATGGACCAGCCAGGCTTCTCGTACGGCGCGGCGTACGTCGATCTCAACAACGACGGCAAGCTGGATCTCGTCGTGAACAACATCGATGCGCCGGCATCGATCTACGAAAACGTCCAGCAGGATAGTAGCGCTCACTTCCTCATGGTTGTCCTCGAGGGCGAGGCGCCAAACCGCCGCGGCCTCGGTGCATCGCTCGTGCTGACGGCCGCCGGCCAGCGTCAGTATCTCTACCACTCCCCGTACCGCGGCTTCATGTCCACGATGGATGACCGCGAGCACTTCGGGCTCGGCACGGCGACGCGCGTGGATACCCTGGTGGTGACGTGGCCCGACGGGCGCACGCAGGTGGTTAGGGGACTCGGTGTCGATCGTATGGTGACGGTGAAGCAGGTGTCTGGTGTCAGGTGTCTGGTGTCAGACAATTGCACCCACAGACACCTGACACCTGACACCAGAAACCTGCCATTCCAGTCCAGCGCTGCTCCACCCTTCAGCCAGAGCCTTCCCGCCTCCCCCGACTACGACGTGCAACCCCTGCTGCCCTACGAGCCGTCCAGACAAGGCCCTCCGATCGCAGTTGCCGATGTCAACGGCGACGGTCTCGACGACGTCTTCATAGGCGGCGGCGCCGGCGTCCCTGGCCGGTTGTTTCTGCAACGCAGAGACGGGACGTTCGTCGAATCCACTGAAGGACAGCCGTGGGCCGCCGACAAGGCCTACGAGGACTGGGGCGCGCTGTTTTTCGACGCCAACGGCGATGGCCGGCCCGATCTCTACGTGGCGAGCTGCGGCTACCAACACGCGCCGGTGTCGCGCTTGCTCGAGGACCGGCTCTACATCAATCAGGGTGGTGGACGTTTCGTGCGCGACTCCCAGGCGCTGCCGCCGATGATTACCTGCACGGCGGCCATCGCGGCGGGCGACTACAACGGTGACGGGAAGCTCGATCTCTTCGTCGGCGGCCGCCTCACGCCGCGCGACTATCCTGCTCCCACGCGCAGCTACGTGCTGCGCAACGACGGCGGCCGGTTCACCGACGTCACCGCCCAAGTCGCGCCGGAGCTGGCGCAGCCCTTCGGCATGGTAACGGCGGCCGTGTGGACCGACTTCGACGGCGACGGCAAGCTCGACCTCGTCATCGCGGGCGAATGGATGCCGCTCGAGTTCTTCCGCAACGACGGCGCGCGACTCCAGAACGTGACGGCATCGGTGGGCGCCGGTCCCACGCGCGGATGGTGGTGGAGTCTCGCGGCGGCCGACTTCAATCATGACGGGCGTCCCGACCTCGTGGCAGGCAACATGGGGCTGAACTTCATGTATCCGGCGTCGCCCCAGAATCCCTTCGGCGTCTACGCGGGCGACTTCACGGGGAATCACACGACCGATATCGTGCTCACGCAGACGCTCGACGGAAAGGATTACCCGTTCTTCGGACGGGCGAAGTTGGGCCCGACAATCTATCCGCTGGCGCTGCACGTCCCGCGCTACTCCACATTTGCGGCGGCGACCGTCGCCCAGCTGCTCAGTCCGGCATCGCTGCAGCACGCGCTGCACGATCAGGTCGACTCGTTCGCCAGCCTGTACTTGCAGAATAACGGCGACGGCACGTTCACGGCCGTGCCGCTCCCGACTCTCGCGCAGATCTCCCCGATCCGCGGCATCGTGGCGCACGATGTGGATGGCGACGGCAATCTCGATCTGATTGTTGCCGGCAACTTCACGGAGATGGAGCCGAACACCACACCACCCGACGCCGGCAACGGACTCTGGCTCAGGGGGGATGGCCGAGGGCACTTCACGCCGGTCACACCGTTCGAGAGCGGCTTCCTCGCGTCCCGAGGCGTGTCGGGACTCTCGCTCATGAAAACGCCTGCAGGGAGCGCCGTGCTCGTTGCGAACACGGGCGACTCCCTGCAGGCGTTTACGCTGCTACGGCGGCGCTAGCTCGCGCTGCTTACTGGCAAGCTCCCCAACCCGGGTTCTGCTGCAGCTGGCATTGCCCGCCCACCTTGCTCAACTCGATTTGCACCGAAGGAATCGGATAGAACTGATACTTCGGCAGCGTGAACTGGTTCACGGCACTGGCAAGATAGGAGATCCGCCCCGCCTCCGTGGCGACATAGTTGTTGACGGCGGTATCGGCGATGCCCCAGCGCCGCAGGTCGAAGAACCGCTGGCCTTCCATGCCCAACTCGAGCCGCCGTTCGGCGCGGACCGCGTTGCGGGCGTAGGCGACCCCGAGTCCGGCCCACGGCGTCTGGTACAGACCGATCTTGTAGAACGCCCAGCCCGATTGCAGCGAATCGGGGGCGACCGCCAGATTGCCGCGCAGCGTGTCCGTCATACTCGTCTTGCCGGCGCAGTAGGTGGGAAAGGCGGCCAGGACGGCGGGGTCGCCCCCGCACCCCTGCGCGACGACGGCCGCGCGCGCCCGGACCTGATTCACGATCGCCTGGGCGGCGTCGAGGTTGCCGAGCTCCACCTCGGCTTCGGCGTCCAGCAGGAGCATGTCGGCGTACCGGAAAATGTGGATCGGCACGTTATTCGTCTGTGTCGCGACCCAACCCACGTTGTCTTCCGCATCCGGGAACGCCTTCTCATGGATGTTCTTCTTGGGGCTGTAGGGCCCGCTATAGGAGGCGTCGCGGATCCAGCCGCGGGCGTGGATGTTCCAGTCTTTGTACGGCACGCCGTCGCGGCCCACGGTCCAGTCGAGCCGCGGATCGACTGCCCGCATGATGCCAGCGTGGAAGTTCAAGCCTTTCCAGGCCTGAGCCGTGTCGGACGGGGGGGGGACGGCCTCGGGCGTCGGGTTGTTCCAGTTGGCGCTGCTCAACGCCAACGGCAACCCCGCTCCGTCGACCTGGTAGAAATTGACCAGATTGAACGACGGCTGATGGAAGCCGCAACAGGTGAAGTGGTTGGCTTCCGAGTAGGGGAAGTTCAGCCGCTCGCCCCAGTTCGAGTTCCAACCGCTCGGCTCGCCGTCCTTCGCCGATGCCTGGAAGGCGAGGATCGTCTCCTTGCCATCCCGGTACGCCGGGTCTGCGGTCCAGACGCGATTGAAACCGGCTTCCAGTCCGTAGACGCCACTTGCCTTGACCGAGTCGAACGTCGCCTTCGCCGCCGCCCAGTAAGCGGGATTCAGCGCCGCGCCGTACACCTGTACGCGGCCCTTGTAGGCCATGGCCGCGTACCGGCTCGCGCGGCCCTTTTCGCCGTTGCGCGGCGCATTCGGCAACAACGTTTCCGCCGTCGACAGATCGGCGATGATCAACTTGACAATCGAGTCGAGCGCCAGGTCATTGGGCTTGCGGTACCCGCCCTGCGCGATCTGCTGCGAGTCTGCTTCGAAGTAATACGGAATGTGGCCCCACATCCGGTACGCTTCGAAATGATAGTGCGCTCTCAGGAACAAGGCTTCACCGCGAATGCTCTTCTGATCGGCCAGGGGGATCTCGTTGGGGGTCGCCGCCACCACGGCGTTCAGGAGCCGCAGCGTGGCATTGGCACGGAATACCCCTTCATAGACTTGCGCCCATTTCTGGTTCAAATAGCCGTCTGCGTCGCCGAGGTTCCACTGCATGATCTCGATGCTGTGGATCGGATTCTGGTCCCCGAGGTCGGAGCCTTTATATGCGTCATTGCTAGTGACGCTGCCCCAGACCCAGTTACTCGCGGCGCAGCCCCATGACCCGGCGGAGCTGGCTTCGCAGTCCAGCGCCCGGTACGCGGCGATGAGCGAGCCCTCCACGCCGACCTTGTTCATCAGAGTCCCCTGATCGACCGTGCCCTGCGCGGGCTGGTCCAGGAAGTTCTTGCACGCGTAGCTGATCGCTCCAAGGGTCGCCAACACCGCGGTCGCGATCATCAGCTTGGATCTTAGCAGTGTTTTCATCGTCTCGATCCTTAGAACGTGGTGGAAATGCCGATCGTGATGATCTTGTTGCTCGGATACACGCCCTGGTCGATGCCACGGGCTTCGTCGCGAATGTCTCCAGTGGCTCCGCCCGAGGCGGGCACCGGGAGCGACGGATCGAGCCCGGAGTAGCCGCTGATCGTGAACAGGTTTTCCGCCTGCAGGTAGACGCGCGCGGCCGGAATCCAGCGCACGACGGCGGGCGGCAAGTTGTACGAGATCTGCAGCGTGCGCAGCCGCACGTACGAGCCGTCTTCCACCCAATAGCTCGAGAACTGCCGGCTGAAGTCGTCGCTGTTGTCGAGTCGCGGGTACTTCGCGTTCGGGTTTGTCAGCTGGCCGGGGCAGGTGTATCCCGGCGACTGGCCGCCCGGCGGTGCCGGGAGCGGCTCGCACTTCCCGTTCAGCTGCGCCGAATTGGTCAGCATGTCCTTGGCCACGTTCGTCTGGAAGTACCGGAACGCATACCAGTACTTCTGCGTGTTGAAGATCTGATTGCCGAACGTGCCGAACACCGTGGCGCTGAGCTCCCAGTTGCCGTGCCGCACCGCCAGGTCGAGCCCGCTGGTGAAATCGGGGTGCGGGCTGCCGATGAACGTGCGGTCGGCCGCGGTGATCTGGCCGTCACCGTCCAGATCGCGGAACTTGATACGGCCCGGACGCGCTCCCTGACTCCAGAACGGCGCCGCATCCAGCGAATCCTTGTAGTACCCGTCGGCGATCAAGCCATAGAAGGAACCGAGCGGGTGTCCGATGTCGTTGCGCACGGCGTTCTGCTCGCGGACCACCGAGGCGCCGCGACCGAAGAAGAACGTCTGCACGCCGTCGATCTTGGTGATCTCGTTCTTATAATGGCTGCCGTTGAACGTCACGCTCCACAACGTGCTCCCGATCGTGCTGTGATAGCCGACCGAGAAGTCGATCCCGGTGTTCCGCATGCTGCCGATGTTGAGGATCGGCGGCGACGCAGAGCCGCCGGCCGCCGGCTGCGGCGGGTCGAACAACAGATTGTTCGTGTTGCGGCGATAGAAGTCCACGGTGAAGTTGCCGCGGCTCTGCGCGAACTCGAAATCGAGCCCGGCGTTGGTGGAGTGGTTCTCTTCCCACTTGAGCAACGTGTTGCCGAGCGCGGTAGTCTTGAAGCCGGGCTGAATCGAGGACCCGGTGCCGCCGATGTCGTAGAACGTGTCGCCACGGCCGCCGCCGTACTGATCGAAAATGCGGAACGGCACATTCTGGTTACCGGTGACGCCCCAGCCGAAGCGCAGCATGACGTTCTGAATCGGGAGACTCTGGAAAAACGATTCCCGCGAGAGCCGCCAGCCGGCGCCGATGGCCGGGAAGGTGCCCCAGCGATTTTTCGGCCCGAACGTGGACGACCCGTCGCGCCGCACCGTCGCGCTGAGAAAGTAACGGTCTCCGTAGTTGTAATCGGCCTTGCCGAAGAACGACAGCAGGGCCCGCTTGCTGCCCGAGCTGCTGACGTTCTTGGAGTTCGGATCGCACAAGGCGTCGTCGATGTACCGCGAGTTGACGTCGTTCTTGCGCAGGCTGGCGCAGTTGCCCGCTTCAAACCGGAACGTGCTCTTGATCGCTTCCTGCCCCACCAGCAGGGTCAGGTTGTGCTGCGCCATCGTCCGCGAATAGTTGACCGTATTGGTGATCGTCAACTCCGTGAACCCGCTGTAGTTCTCGTTGATCCCGTCGATGTTCGTCGGCTCGTGATCCTCGGGCGTCGCGGGCGTGTACCCGTGGAACGAACCCTGGAGGAGATTGAAGCCCAACTTGGATTTCAGCGACAGCGCGTGGCCCGCATCGACCGATCCGAAGATGTTGCCGAACATGCGGTCGTTCGTCGCGATGTTGTTCTGGGCAAAGTAGTTGATCTTGGCCGGGTTCGACTGGTTGCCGAGCGTGGTCGCCTTGCCGGAGGCGAAGTTGCCGCCGACGTCATAGACCGGGATCACGGGCTGCATGAAAATATTCTTGCCGACGATGCCGCCTTCGCCGACGTTGTCATCGGTCAGTCCCTCGGCACCATGGTGTTGCTCACGCGAGAGGGAAATGTTCTCCCCGAGGCTGGCGCGGCCTACGTTGAACGTCGTGTTGATTCGCGCGCCGCCCCGCTGGAACCGCGTGTATTTCGCCGTGCCTTCCTGGTCGAGGTAATTCAACGACAGGTGGTACGCGTTGTTATCCCCGCCGCCTGATACAGCCAGGTTCGCGTCGCGATATTGGCCCGTGCCGAAGACCGCTTTCCACCAGTTGGTCCCGGGGCTCCCAGGCATGATCAGATTGTTCGGGTAGGAGTAGGTGGACGGATCCACGGCCGTCGTACAGGTCCCACCGACGGTGGCGCAGCTCTGGCCCACGCCATCGTTCGGCCAGATGTAGGCGGGCACGCTGGGGCTCGTGGGGTCGCCGTAGATGTTCCTGGGGACCGCCGTCCCGGCGTTCAGGTACGACGTCTTCACGACCTGGAAGTACTCGAGCGAATTCTGCATCAGAATGTCGTCATAGCCGTGCGTCGGCGTGGCGACGCCAGTCCGGACGTCCAGGGTCACCTGCTGCTGCCCCGGCCGGCCCTTCTTCGTCTCGATGATGATGACGCCGTTGCTCGCGCGCGACCCGTAGATCGACGTCGCCGAGCCGTCCTTGAGGACCTGCATGGACGCGATGTCGTCCGGATTCAGGAAGTTCAAGTACGATTCCGACACGGGCGTTCCGTCGACGACGTACAGCGGGTCATTGTTTTGGAACCCCGTGACGCCGCGGATGCGCACCGTGCTGCGCGAGCCCGGCGCGCCGCCGGCCTCGACCGTCACGCCCGGCACGCGGCCGTCGAGCCGCTGCAGGACGCTGGTCGACGTCTGTTGCTGCGCCCCCTCGACGTTGACGCTGGCGACGGAGCCGGTAATGTCGGCACGCCGCTGCGCGGTGTACCCGGTCACGATCACCGGCTCGAGCACCGCGACGGCGGACTCGAGCGCGACGTCGATCTGCGGCCGGCTCGCGATCGTGCGGGCGGCGCCCTTGTACCCGATCAGCGCGTACAGCAGCACGCCGTCGCTCGGCGCCTTGATCGTGTACTTGCCGTTCGCATCAGTCGTGGTGATGGTAGTGGTCCCACGCACCTGGACTGTCACACCGGGAAGCCGCTCCCCGGTGCCGGAGGTGATGGTGCCGGAGACTGTCGTCTCCTGCGCCAGGGCCGTGCCGGTCATGGTGACCGCGAGCAGCACGCCCGTTGCCAATGCCGCGAAAGCGCGAATGATTTTCTTTTCCATGAACCCCTCCGCCTCCCTCAGTCGACGGGTCTCCGCATGGACTGCAAACCATCTCGAACGATCACATCGCGATACGTCAGGAGCTGAATGTTGCGCGCCTTCAGCGCGGCGCTGAACCGCTGCGACGTCAGCGCCGTCAATTCGCCCTGACGATTCTTGCTCATGTCGGGGAGAGGACCGTCCGTGTTCATGTCGAGCAGCGCACCCAACTCCTCGTTGTCGATCCCGACATGCGTCACCACGGCGTTCAACCCCGGCTTCAACCGGTTGACGAACGCGACCAGGCTGTCCGTCTTCCGCTCCGGCGCCGCATAATACTGCGGCGAGTCCATCGCCTCCCCGAAGTAGCCCGACATCCCGAGCCCGTATTCCTTCGCGAGCCGCTCCGTCACCGCGCGGAATTCCGGATACTGCGTGGCGGTGCCCATGTGCTCATCCACGTAATCGATCTTCACGCCGGAGCGCAGTGCGCGCTCGATCTGGGCCCGCAACTCCTTTTCGACTTCGGCAACGTTGGGATTATGCTGATGCAAGGCTTCGGAAGAGGGAAAGAAAAAGCCGTTCTCATCGACCAGCGACGGAACGGCGGCACTGCCGACGACGGGACCCCACCGGTAATTCTTCCACTCCGAATTCAACGCGAGATGGATGCCGACGGAGACGTTGGGATGCTGCTTCAGAATCTCGACGGCTTCCTGATACCACGGGCACACGAACAGCACCGAAACCGAAATCGGCATGCCGGTCGAGACGAGCCGCTGCATCGCCATGTTGACGCTGTGACTCATGCCGATGTCGTCGGTGCGGATGATCAGCGAAACTGCGGAAGGCGAGGGCATTGCGGTTTGGGCGGACACGAGCGTCGACGCGCTGGTAAACGTCACCCAGCCGGCGATGGCGATCGCTCGTGGTAGATGCATGGACGGCGGCCCCCGTTGGCGAATCGGTGTCGAACGTGCAACGAAGGCGTAACATGTCTCTACAGGGGGGAACGACAAGACCCCTACTCCGGGTCACCCGATCAGTCTACACCGAGCGCCGTCGCGACTCCTGACGACTGCGGTTCCCGCCGCTGCCGGTGCGTTTGGGTGGGGGGAGCGCGCGAAACTCGGCGAAGACTCGCACGAGCAGCTCTTCGCGGCTCTGCACGCCCAGCTTGCGATAGATGCGCCACAGATACGTGTGCACGGTGTGCGGCGACAGGCCGAGGCGTGCGGCGGCGTCCTTCTCCGAATTGCCGTCGAACACGGCGCGCACGATACCGCATTCGCGGGGCGACAGGCCGAGACAGGCGGCGAGCGAGCGCCATTCGCCGGGAACGAAGACGGCGTGGCCCGTGCCGTTCATGACGGTCTCTCTCATGGCGCCCCAATATGCTGCGGGCGTCGTTCCCACCGCCAGACCGGCCCATCCTCGGCGTCGGTGACCTCACCGATATGCACGAAGCCGCATTTCCGCAGGACACGGGTCGACGCATTGGCCTCGGGCCTCGTGTGCGCGCGGATCAGTCGCACGCGCGGATCGTGCTCGGCGTAGTGAATCAACGCGAGCGCCGCTTCGGTCGCGTATCCCCGACCCTCGCGCGACGCCACGATGCCATAGGCGATCTCCACCATGCCCGCCGCATCGGGAGCGCCTTTGAACCCCGCACCGCCGACGATCTTGCCGGTGCTCTTCTCGACCACCCAGAAGCCGTGACGCCAGGGATCGGGGCCTTGGCCGACGGAGCCGCGCAACGCCGCGAGCCATCGCGGCGACACGTCGCCAGATATGTAAAACCCCCGCAGGCCGGGCGCGGGGGTCAGGGCGGCGACTTCCTCGAAGCGCTCCGGCTGCTCGATCAACGTCAGCAGCTGCTCCGGCGTGTACGCGAACAGGGTCAGCCGGGGCGTGTGGAGCTCGGTCGCCTCATGTGGCATCGTAGCCCGCGTACTCCCCTGGCTGAATCACGTTTCCCTTGTAGCGCTGGTCGTCGTGGATACCGATCTTCGAGGTGTAGTACGCCCGGATCGTCGCACTCTTGATCTCGCGGAAGAATTTTTCCGCATCGGTCTTCGGATCCGATTCCGCGGCGGCGATGCGCGTGAGCAGCGCCAGGCGCTGCTCGGGCGTCGATGCCAGGAACGGCTTCGCGTGCATTTCTTGCGACACCGCTTCTACGGCCTTTATGCCCGCGCGCCAGCGTGCCGGCTCGTCCTTCTCGAATGCCTCGGCGAGCCGCGCGTCGATATACACGGCACAGCCTGCGGCGCGCGCGCCGCCCGACTGCGCGTCGGTCGGGATGATCATGTCGCTCATCGCATCGACCAGCGCGAATTCCGCCGGCGTGAAAAACTTAGGAGTCAGGATTCCGGATTCAGGATTTGGAAGGACGCTCCTCACTGGCAGCGACGCAGCCGCCGCAGCCGCAGCCGTTGCGGCCATCCCCTTGATCATGTCGCGACGCGAGCTCGTCATAGGTTCCCCCGCTTGAACTCATCCGCCAGATGCTCGCACGAGCGCCAGGCGAGCGCCATGATCGTCCAGGTCGGATTCTGGCACGACGCGCTCACGTGACTCGAGCCGTCCACCACGAACAGATTCTTGACGTCGTGCGACTGCTGGAACTGGTTCAGCACGCTGGTCTTGGGATCGTTGCCCATCCGCGCCGTGCCGAGCTCGTGAATCGACCACCCCTCGGTGAGGATGTTCTTGTCGACTCCGATCACTTCGATCCCGGCAGCCTCGAGCATCTCCTTGCCGGCCGCGGCCATGTCCTCACACATCTTCTTCTCGTTGTCGGCGAACTGATAGTTGAAGCGCAGCACCGGGATGCCCCAGGCGTCTTTCACCTCGGGATCGAGGTCCACGTAGTTCTCGTAGCGCGCCAGCACCTCGCCGAAGCCGCCCATCCCGATGAACGCGCCGGCGTGATCGCGCACCGATTTCTTGAACTGCCCGCCGAACCCCGGCGTGTTCCAGGCGCTGTCGGGGAAAATTGAAAAGCCGGAGCCGCCCTCAAATCCGTAACCGCGGATGAAGTCGGGCTGTTTGTCGGTCAGATTGCGGAACCGGGGGACGTAGAAACCACCGGGTTTACCGTCGTCCAGCGTCGGCTCGGCGCCGACGAGCTCTTTGACCAATCCCGTCACGCCCGGGCCCATCACGTGTTCACAGAAGTTGTGGCCGACGTGGCCACTCGAGTTGCCGATGCCGTTGGGATATTGGCGTGACTTCGAAAGGAGCAGCAGCCGCGCCGATTCGAGCGTGGATGCGGCCAGAATCACGACCTTGGCTTTGGCTTCGTAGGTCTTGTGGTTCACCGCATCGACGAAGGAAATCCCGCGCGCCTTGCCGGTGTTCGGATCCACCAGCACTTCGTGCCCGATCGAGTTCGTGCGCAGCGTGAGATTCCCCGTGTCCATCGCGGGATAGATCAGGCCCGTGGGCGAATCGAACGCGGCGTGGATGTCGCAGCCGCCGGGACGCCGACCGCACGCCCCACGGCCGAAGCATTTGCTGCGGTACTTGTTTTTTACGCCGTCCGTGGTCACGCCGGCGCGATACGGCGTCAGCGTGCGTCCCATCGTGGCCAGACTCTTGCGCAACTTCACTTCCGCGGCGGTCAGCTTGTTGGGCCGCTGGAAAAGGCTGTCGGGCAGCTGCGGCAGATTCTCCTTGTGGCCGGAGATGCCGAGGTACAAGTCCACCTTGTCGTAGTAGGGCTCGAGATCGGCGTAGGAAATCGGCCAGTCTTCGCCGTAGCCGTCGTGGGTCTTGCCCTTGAAATCGTAGTCGGAGAGCCGCAGCGCGAGCCGGCCCCAGATGTTCGTCTTGCCGCCCAGCAGCCGGGCGCGCACCCAGGCGTACTTAGTGCCCGTGTACGGATGGTCTTTCTCGTCGACGAGGATGTTCTTGACGTAGTCCGATCCACCCCAGCCGCCGACGTAGGAGAAGACGTGCTTGAACGCCGAGCCTTTGGCGTAGGGCGGCTTCCGGATGTTGTATTCGTTGAAGCGGATCGCATGATATCCGGGCGGCGCTTCGCCGCGCCGCGGGTGATCGTACGGCCACTCCATCGACCGCAGCTCCTGCTCGATGGGAATCTTCTTTCCCGCTTCGAGCAACAGCACTTTCATCCCCTGCGACGTGAGCACGTGGGCAGCCATCCCGCCGGCAGCGCCGGAGCCCACCACGACAGCATCGTAGGTGATTGACAGGTCGGCATCCTGCTCCTGGGAGGCTTTGAATCGAATCAGAGTCATCGCGCCTTCCTTATTATCGCGGAGTCATCGCGCCCTAACATGCTGCTCGAACGTCACGAACGCTACGCGGCGGCTGTCGGGCGACCAGCTCGGAACGTTCATCGTCCCCTGCCCTCCGAAAAACTCCGGCGTGAGATCACGCACCGACCGATCGCGCAAGTCCATCAGCCGCAGTTTCACTTGCCTGCCGAACGGATGGTCCTGTCCTTGATCCTCGATGAATGAGAGGAAGACCAGCCAGCGCCCGTCCGGAGACGGATGGGGAAACCAGTTCGCGTAGGCGTCGTTGGTCAGCTGCTCAGACTGGCTGCCGTCCGGCCGCATGCGCCAGATCTGCATGCGCCCGCTGCAGAAGGAGTTGTAATAGATGAAAGCGCCATCGGGCGAATAATCGGGTCCGTCGTCGAGCCCCTTGCACGTCGTGATGCGCCGCTCGTCCCCGCCCTCCACGGGGATGGTGTAGATGTCGAACTCGCCGTCGCGGCGACCGACGAATGCCAACGTCCTGCCGTCCGGTGACCAGCCATGCCAGAAGCTCGGCGCCTTGGTGGTGATGCGCCGGGGTGTGCCGCCGGCGCTGGGAAGCGTATAGACGGAGGACGTCAGCCAGTCCTCGGTGGGTTCGTGACTGATGACGAGCGACTTGCCGTCGGGGGAGAAGCCGTGGTCGTTGTTGATGCGGGTCGCGAATCCCGTTTCCACCGGCTCGAGCTGCGTCGCACCAACCTGCAGCCGATACAGCCGGCCCTCGCTGTTGATCAGCAAGAACCGGCCGTCGCGCGACCAGTTCGGCGCCTCGAAACGCCGGTCGGCGCTGTAGACCGTGTCGATTTTTCCGGACGTGATGTCGACGGTCTTCAGAAAGCTGCGGATCGTGGTGTCCTGCGCAACGAGAGCGACCAGGAAGAGCACCATCCGTCGTGTCAGAACTCTAGCGCGTGCAGGTATTCAAAGTTGGCGCGGGCATCCGCCAGATCCCCGCCCGAGTCTTTCGCCGACTCCTGCTCCACGTACGCCGGTTTCTGGTCGAGCTGCGGCACCGCGGCCAGGAAACGCTTGAAGTCGAAGATGCCCTTTCCCAGCCCGGTGTCGTGCGAGCGGTCCGCCACCGCGTCTTTCAGATGGAAGAGCCAGAAGCGATCCGGGTACTTCTGCAGATACTGCATCGGATCGCCGCCGCCGATCAGCATGTTGCCGACGTCAAGCTGGAGTCGTGTGACGGCGGGATCGAGGCGGTTGATGAAGACGTCGAACGGAATCTGCCCGTCGATGGGTTTCTGGTGGTACGCCTCGTTATGGAAGGCGAGCCACAGCCCCGCTTTCCGGGCGACCGCCCCCGCGGCGTTGAAGTGATCGGCCCACTCACGCCAATCGTCGAGTGTCTGCTTGGTCCAGTCTTCGAAATCGGGCACGATGAGATACTGGTGGCCGAGCAGCTTCGCCGTTTCGAGGCTCCGCTCCCACCCCACGAAAATCGTGTCGGCGGACATGTGACACGAGGGCGCGCGCAGTCCTTCGTTCTTGAGTGTCGCCGCCACCTGCGCGGGCGTGCGCCCAAAGAGATTGAACGACCACAGCAGCTCGACGTCCGTGTAGCCGATCGCGCGCACGGCGGCGAGTGTTCGCTCGGGATTCTCCGCCATCGCGTGACGGACGGCGTAGGTCTCGAGCCCGATACGATCCAGTTTCTTCGCTACCCCGAAGGGTGGGCGGGCGAGGATGCCACCGGCGGCTGCCACACTCACCGTCTGAATGAAGTCGCGTCGTTTC
This sequence comes from Gemmatimonadota bacterium, assembly GCA_046728135.1. Classification (GTDB taxonomy): domain Bacteria; phylum Gemmatimonadota; class Gemmatimonadetes; order Gemmatimonadales; family GWC2-71-9; genus 20CM-2-65-7. The sequence continues at coordinate 18,850 of JBKPDZ010000021.1, forward strand.
ATGCACCATAAACTACGGGTCGCTGAACATCTCGGCGAGCCATATCATATGCGGCATGATCACCCTGCTCGCATTCGTCGCCATCGTCGCGGGTCTCCAGGACACCGCGCTCGCCGTCATCCCCCGTCCCATCCGCATGACGCGCGGCACCGGGACCTTCGTACTGTCGGCGCGCACCGTCATCGTCACCGATCGCGCAACGCGTGATATCGGGTATCAGCTGGCCGATTGGTTACAACCCGCAACCGGCTATCGACTTTCGGTCGCCGCCGCCGCAGGCGGTGCGGCGCGAACGATCTCGCTCGCCCTCGATCCGGCGCTGGCGCGGCTCGGCGCAGAGGGGTACCGGCTTTCAGTCACCCCGACACGCGTCGCGATTCGCGCGTACCGTCCCGCCGGCGCGTTTTATGCCGTCGAGACGCTGCGCCAGCTCTTGCCTCCCGACATTTTCCGCGCGGCGCCAAGCGCCGCGGTGGCGTGGACGATCCCGGCGCTGGAGATCGAAGACGCGCCGCGCTTCTCATGGCGCGGCGCGCACCTCGATGTGTCGCGCTCGTTCATGCCGAAGGAATTCGTCAAGAAATACATCGATCTCCTCGCCCTCCATAAGCTCAACCGCTTGCACTGGCATCTGACCGACGATCAGGGATGGCGTATCGAGATCAAGAAGTATCCGGCGCTCACCGGAATCGGGGCCTGGCGGCGGGGATCGCTGGTCGGCGTCCAGCGCCGCTACACCGACACGACGCAGTGGGTCTACGACAACATTCGGCACGGGGGCTTCTACACGCAGGACGACATCCGGGAGATCGTGGCGTACGCGCAGGCACGCTTTGTCACGGTCGTCCCGGAAATCGAAATGCCGGGCCACGCTCAGGCCGCGATCGCCGCCTATCCCTGGCTCGGCAACACCGGGCAGCAGCTCGAGGTCCTGATGCACTGGGGCGTCGACGCCAACATCCTCAATCCGTCGGACTCGGCCATGCATTTCATGCAGGACGTGTTGACGGAAGTGCTGGCCCTCTTCCCCAGTCATTGGATCCACACCGGCGGCGACGAGGCCAGGAAGGATCAATGGAAGACGAGCCCGGTGGCGCAGGCACGCATCCAACAGTTGGGTCTGCACAGCGAGAACGAGCTGCAGAGCTGGATGACGGCACAGATCAGCCAATGGTTGGGGGCGCGCGGCCGCGCGCTGATCGGCTGGGATGAAATCCTGGAGGGCGGGACTGAGGGCCTGGCGCCGAACGCGGTGGTCATGTCATGGCGCGGGATGGATGGCGGGATCGCCGCCGCGCGGGCGGGCCACGATGTGGTCATGACGCCGACGTCACATACGTATTTCGATTACTACCAATCACAGGACACGATCGCCGAGCCGATGGCGATCGGCGGGTTCCTGCCGTTGGATACGGTCTACGCGTTCGAGCCCGTGCCGGCGAGCTTCGATGCGGCGACCGCAGCGCACGTGCTCGGCACGCAAGGACAGATCTGGACCGAGTACCAGCGCACGCCCAAAAACGTCGAGTACATGGTCTTTCCGCGGCTCACGGCGCTCGCCGAGGTCGCGTGGACGCCGCGGGAGCAGCGGAACTTCGCAGACTTCAGTGCCCGACTGCGCACGCACCTCGTGCGTCTCGGGATGCTGGACGTGAACTACCGCAAACCGGAATAGACGCGGACGTAGTCGATGAGCATGGTCGCCGGAAAGATCGCGTCAGACCGCGGGTCCCCGTCGAAGTGGCCGCCGACGGCGAGATTCAGAATCAGGAAGAACGGCTGATCGAACACCCAGTTGCCGTATTGTTGCACGTCGGTCTTGGAGACGACGTAATGGACGGTGTCGTCGACGAAGAACCGGATGCGTAACGAATCCCACTCGATCGCGTACCGGTGGAAACCGCTGTCGAGCGTCCCGCGCGCCAGGGCATGCGCGAACGGCGTGTTCCCCGAGTACCCCGGACCGTGGACGGCTGAGCTCGTCGTGGTGATGTCGCTGCCGTGGTTTTCCATGATGTCGAGCTCACCACCCGCAGGCCAGCCAACCGTCTCCACATGCTTCCCCAGCAGCCAAATGGCGGGCCAGAGGCCCTGGCCCGGCGCCAGTTTGATTCGCGCTTCGACGCGGCCCGGTGAGACCCACACCTTGCCGTGCGTCGTGATCTTGGCGGAGGTGTAGCGGCACGGCCCGTAATAACAACTGAGACCGGCCGGTGCGACGCGAGCGACGATCTGTAATTGTCCCTGACCGTTCAGTGCGATGTTCTCGGGGGACTTGCTGTAGTACTCTTTTTCGTTGTTGCCCCAGCCGCAATTGTGTTGCGAGCAGCCGTCGGCCGTGTCGTAGCGCCACCGGGTGGTATCCACCCCCGCACCGGCCGGTCCGGTGAATTCGTCGCTCCAGACTTGCACCAATCCGCTCGGAGGAGTCGTGACCGCGCGCGGCGCGCTCGGCGCGCACGCGAGGGCCACGCCGGTGCCGAGCACGGCGAGTCTACAGGCGCGCCGCACGGCGCCAATGCTCGGCGATGACCGCATGTCCGGCCGGCGTGGGGTGCACGCCGTCGGCCGCCCAGTAGGCGGCCGGCGCCGTGCGGGTTTTCTGGTCGAAGATCGACTGGAGGGGAACGAAGGTCGCGCGCGCGTGGGACGCGACACGCGCCGCCGCGGCCCAGCGCTGATCGAATTCCGGGAACCAGCGCGCGTCCACCGCACCAGTGCGCAGCACGAACGGCTCCAGCACGATGAGTCGCACCTGCGGCAGCGCCCGGCGCGTGTCATCGAGCAACGCCGTGTACTGCTGCTCGTAATCCTGCACCGTCCCGGTGTAGCCGTGCGTGAGCGTATGCCAGAAGTCGTTCACGCCGATCAGGATGCTCAACACGTCCGGCTTCAGATCGAGCGTATCGGTCGCCCACCGTTGCTGCAGATCGGGGACCTTGTTGCCGCTGATGCCGCGATTGTAGAACTGCAACCCGTCCTTGGCGCGCTCGGCGAGCACAGCCGCGGTGACGAGCAGCGGGTAGCCGTTGCCGAGGGCTCCGGCCGCGTTCGGGTCTTTCGAGTCACGATTCCGTCCGGCGTCCGTGATGGAATCACCCTGGAAGAGCACCACCATGCCCGTTTTCGCCGGCGCCTGCGGCGGATCGGTGATTGCGCCGATCGGCCGCTGTGAAGCGGCAGCGAGGGCGGCGGCCGCCGCAAGGAAATCACGCCTGGAGATGTCATGCTTCATGGTGCCTCCGCGACTCTGGAGTCGAACGGCCAAGTTCTTCCCTTCCATGACCACACGGCAAAACTGACCACGCCGAGCAGCAATGCGCCGAGCCCGAATGCGATCACGGTGGGCGGGGTCGTGGCAAAAATGAAGATCCATCCCAGGAGCGCAACCAGACTCGGCAGGGGATACAGCCACATCCGGTACGGCCGCGGCATGTGCGGGGCGCGACGGCGCAGTAAGGTCACCGCACCGATCTGACCGATGAACTGCACCAGAATGCGCATCGTAATGAGGGCATCGATCACCGTGCCCAGCGACGCGAAGCCCGCGAGGATCGAGATGATCCCCAGCACGACGAGGGAGATGTACGGGAATCCCTGCGACGGGTGCAACCGGGCGAACACGCGGAAGAAGTAGCCGTCTTTGGCCGCGGCATAGGGAACACGCGAGTAC
>JBKPDZ010000022.1:0-3581 GCA_046728135.1 Gemmatimonadota bacterium
GCTCAACCGCCTGCCCTTCCTTCACGGCGTCACCCGGCTGCTGGATGTCGGGAATTCCAAGCTGCGACATCGGGACGAAGCCTTCGATGTCGCTGCCGAGATCGACGACGACTCCCTTGTCCATCAACCGCATCACCCGGCCCCGGAGCTCCGTGCCAACCGGGTACGTCTCGCCGATGCGGAGCCACGGATCTTCCTGTGCCTGTTTCAACCCGAGCGAGATCCGCTTGTTCTCGGCGTCGACGTTCAAAATCAGCACGTCGACCTCATCGCCCTTCTTCACGACTTCCGAGGGATGCTGGACCCGCTTGGTCCACGACATGTCGGAGATGTGGATCAGGCCGTCGATGCCAGGCTCGATTTCGACGAACGCGCCGAACGACGTCAGGTTGCGGACCTTGCCGCGCAACCGCGTGCCGACCGGATACTTCTGCGGCAGCGCCATCCAGGGATCCTGCTCGGTCTGCTTCATACCGAGCGAGACCTTCTCCTCGGTCTCGTCGACCTTGAGCACGACCGCTTCGATCGACTCGCCGATCGACACGAGCTTCGACGGATGGCGGACGTTGCGCGTCCAGCTCATCTCCGAGATGTGGACCAGGCCTTCGATGCCGGGCTCGAGCTCGACGAACGCGCCGTAGTTCGTAATCGACACGACCTTGCCCTGCACGCGCGTCCCCACCGGATACTTTGCGGCAACGTTCTGCCACGGATAGGGCTGCAGCTGTTTCAGACCGAGCGAGATGCGCTCGCGCTCCCAGTCGATGTCGAGGACTTTGACCTCGAGCTCCTGGCCGATCTGCACCATCTCGGACGGGTGCGACACGCGACCGTAGCTCATGTCGGTGATGTGCAGCAGGCCGTCCACGCCGCCGAGATCGATGAAGGCACCGAAGTCGGTGATGTTCTTGACGACGCCCTTCCGCACTTGATTGACCGACAGCTCTTTCATCAAGACGTCGCGCTTCGTCTTGCGCTCGGCCTCGAGCAGGACGCGGCGCGAGACCACGATGTTGCGACGCCGCTTATTCAGCTTGATGATCTTGAACTCGAAGCTCTGACCGAGGAGCTCGTCGATGTTGGGAACGCGCCGCAGCGCGATCTGGCTGCCGGGCAGAAATGCGTCCACTCCCATCAGATCGACGACGACCCCGCCTTTGATCTTTTTGACGAGCGTGCCGGTGACCCCTTCATCCTTCTCGTGCGCCTCGCGGATCCGCTCCCACACGCGCATGAAGTCGGCCTTCTTCTTCGACAGGACGACGGCGCCTTCCTGGTCTTCGAGGTGCTCGAGGAAGACCTCGATCTCGTCACCTTCCTTGAGACTCTTCGGGTCCTTGAATTCGTCGATCGGCACCGCGCCTTCCGACTTGAAGCCGACGTCCAGAATGACGGCGGTGTCGGTTACGCGCAGCACTTTGGATTTGACGATTTCGCCTTCTTCGATATTCGACAGCGTCCCTTCGTACAGCTCAGTCATTTTCGCGATCTCATCGGGCGAGTATTCCTCGTCGAGACCGGAGCGGACGCGGAGTTGCGAGCGGGGAGCTTTGCGGACGGGTAGATCTTCTTCGAACTCTTCTACGTCACGTGCTTCTACGAGCATGCGGTACACCGGTTCTGTTATGAGTGTGAGGTTATCTCGTCATTCATTGTCCTCGCAGGACAGTGTTTGCCGAGCACAGGCTACGGCCTGTCAATTACGGGCGGAAACCTACCCAGGGAACCTGGCCCGCGCCAGTTCAGCCACGCGCGCCACCTGCTGCTCCAGCGTGAGGGCCGTGGTATCGAGCAAAACCGCGTCCTGGGCCGGCTTGAGAGGGGCGATCGGCCGGTTGGAATCCACCGTATCCCGAGCCGCCAAGGCCTGACTTTCCTGGCGTACCAGCTCGCCGTCCACCGCTTGACCGCGCTGCGACAGCCGCCGCCGGGCGCGTTCGTCGGGTGTGGCCGTCAAAAAAATCTTCAGGGGCGCTTCCGGAAACACGACCGTGCCGATATCCCGTCCATCCACAACGACTCCCCGCCCTCCACCGCCCTCGACCGCCCTTTTTTGCTGGGCATTCACCCAGGTCCGGACCTCGGGGATGGCGGCGATCGCCGATACGTGCCGCGTCACCCGCTCGCTCCGGATCGCCGCCTCGACGTCCACGCCGGCTACTTCGGGCCGGAATACGTCGCCCACGAGGACGAGGCGAACCGGGAGCTGGTTGGCCAGGGCAACAATTCGTGGACCGGACCACCCTTCCCCCTTCCCCCGTCCCGCGTCCCCGATGTTGTCGAGCGCTGCGAGCGTCAATGCGCGATACAGGGCCCCCGAGTCGAGGTGCGCCCAGCCCAGCTGCTGCGCCACGCGTCCCGCGGTGGAGCTCTTGCCGGACGCCGCCGGGCCGTCGATCGCGATGACCTTCAGCACGTTTCACGACTCATGTCGGCACGTCGGCACGAATGCGTTTGAGATCAGTGAAGAAACTCGGGTAGCTGATTGCCACGGACCTACGCTCCGAAAGCTTCACCCCGGCTCCGTCGACCGTGCCCAGCACGGCGAACGCCATCGCCAGTCGATGGTCCTTTGCGGTTTCGACTTTCCCCCGCGGCGCGCGCGCGCTCCCTTCCACGTGCAGATCGTTGCCCTGTACCTCGGCCTTCACGCCGACTGCGCGTAGATTGGCGGCGATGAGCTCGAGTCGATTGCTTTCCTTTACGCGCAGCTCGCCGACCTCACGAAACACGGTCTCTCCCTCCGCACGGCTCCCGAGCACTGCAAGGATCGGTACTTCGTCGACGAGGGTCGGGATCTCCGCCGCCGATACTTCGGTGCCGCGCAGCCGCGCCGGCCGCACGACCAAGTCGGCAACCGGCTCGCCGCCTTCATCCCGCAGATTGACGCGCTCGATATGTGCACCCATCCGCTCCAGCACCACGAGGGATCCCGTGCGTGTCGGGTTCACGCCCACATTCTCCACCATCAGCTCGCCATCGTCCGCAAGGACGGCAGCCGCGACCAGGAACGCAGCGCTCGAGATGTCTCCAGGGACGGAAAGCTGGAAGCTTGGAATGTTGGACGGGGAACCCGGCTCATACACGATCGCCCCATCGCGCTCATGAACGCCGAGACCGAGATGCGCGAGCAGACGCTCGGTATGATCGCGCGAGCGATACGGCTCCCGAATGGTTACCGGCACCCTCCCGGTGAGTCCGGCAAAGAGCAGGGCGCTCTTCACCTGGGCGCTGGCTACAGGGCTCGTGTAGGTGAGCCCGCGCACCTTGCCGCCTCGGATGGTGAGCGGTAGCCCATCTCCCTTTTCCTTTATATCGGCGCCCATCTGCTTGAGCGGCTCTGTGACACGACGCATCGGCCGGCAGCGCAGCGACGCGTCGCCCGTCAGGGTTGCCGCGAATGGCTGGCCGGCCAGAATCCCGAGCATCAACCGGGCGGTCGTGCCTGAATTGCCGCAATGCAGATGGGAGCTAGGAGCCAGGAGCCGGGAACCCGAGATCCTGACTCCAGACTCCCGGATCCTAGAGATGTCCGCACCGAGCTGTCGTAGCACTCGCGCGCTCGACTTAACGTCGTCGCC
>JBKPDZ010000023.1:0-14775 GCA_046728135.1 Gemmatimonadota bacterium
GAAGCCAGCATCTCCTTGAGGTCGTCGGAGTGGTGCTGCAGCGCGGCGAGCGAGTCGGCGCGACGCTGGGCCGCCCGGCGCTCAGCGGCCTCGCGGTCCCGCGCTTCCGCCTCGGCTCGAGCCAGGGAATCCTGACGCGCCCGCTCCAAGGCGGTGGAATCGACCTGCGGCTGTACCGCGACCTGCGGGGGCGCGGCGTGGTGGCACGCGTTCGCCACGAAGGCGAGGGCAATCGGAACGATCAAGGGTGTGGTACGCATAGCATCTCCTCTTCAACTCTTGGTTAGCTCGGACGTCCAAGGGATTAGGCATCTGTAAAGAAGAAGCGCGCGTGCAGATCCGTCGCCTCCATCGATTCCACCAAGCGGTCCACGGCGTGGCGGATCTTGCGGACCTCCCGCGGCGGCATCGCTTCCAGCGCGTGGAGCAGGCGGCCCTGCGCGGCTTCTGGTGCGTCGGTCGCGAGCGCGGTACCCCGTTTGGTGAGCTCGATGTCGACGAACCGGTGATCGAGCTGTCCGCGGATGCGACGGACGAGGCCGCGCGTGTCGAGGCGGTCCACGAGAATGGACACGCTGCTTTGATGCACGGCGAGGGCGGCGGCGAGCCGGCCCGTCGACATGCGCCCGTTTTCGTGGAGCGTCTTCAGCGCCCACAATTGCGGCCCGGTCAGACCGTAGGCGTTGCGCACGTCTTGTGAGTAGGTGTGCAACGCCTTCACGATGCGTCGCAGGCCTTGGACAATCTCGGTCGTGTCGGTGCGCTTCGTCGCTCGACCGGCCGGGCCGGGGCGCCGCCGGCGCGCTCGCTGTGCCAAGGAAACGTCCTGTCGAGAGCTGCATGAATATGTGAGTATCTATATTGATATCAATATGTATTGGGAGAGTACCCGAGCTACGGCAGGGGTTCCACTGCCAGCTTCATCATGAATCAAAATCGATTCATGAGCCTCTCCCGGGCGTAATCCGCACCATGACCACACCGTGCGCCGGTACCGTCGCGCTGAACCGGTCGGCGACGGCGCTGAGATCGGCGTGAGCCCAGAGATCGCGCACTCTGGCCGGCCCGCGGATGTGGAGGCGCCTCCAGGACGTCGTGATCACCGTCTGCAGCGCGGAACGATTGAACAGGACCACCGCCCGCGCGCTGTCGGCAAGCGGTTTTACCCAGACCTGGAGATCCGGTCCTGGCTCTTCGACGAGCATGCCCTGGATGCCGAGTGAGTCCTGATCGATCGCGATCACTTCCTTATTAGTGAGGATATCGTGCGTCACCGAGCTCATCGTACGCACATCGTTGCCGGCCATGAGGGGGGCCGCCATGATCGCCCACAGGCTCAGGTGGGCGCGATACTCGTCGTCCGTCATGCCCCCGTTGCCAATCTCCAGCATGTCAGGGTCGTTCCAAGCGCCCGGGCCCGCGGCGAGCGCGTACTGGCTGTTGAGATCGACTCTGCTGATCATGCTCGTCCAGTGGTCGCTGATGTCGCCGGTGGTGCGCCACAGATTTCCGGTCTTTGGTCCCCACGTCCACGGGTGATTCGAACCCCACTCGCAGAGGCTGAACACAATCGGCCGGCCTGCCTTGGCGAGCGCGTCCCGGAACCTCGCGTACTGGGTCGGTGCATCGAGCCCTTCGGCGTTGCACCAGTCCTCTTTGACGTAGTCCACGCCCCACTCCGCGTATGTCCGGGCGTCGAGCTCCTCGGAGCCGTAGGTGCCGGGCCGGCCCTGGCAAGTCTGGCGTCCCGCGTCGGTGTAGAGGCCAAACTTGAGCCCCTTGGAATGCACGTAGTCGGCGAGGGGCTTCATACCGCCGGGGAAGCGCACGGAATCCGCGACGATGCGACCGGAGCGATCACGTGCCACCTGCCAGCAGTCGTCGATCACGACATAGCGATAGCCGGCATCGCGCATCCCGCCGGCGACGATCGCGTCCGCGGTTTCCTTGACCAACTGGGCGCTCACGTCGCAACCGAAGTGATTCCAGCTGTTCCAACCCATCGGCGGCGTACGCGCGAGCCCGTTGTCGAGCGTGGGGCTGAAGCGTGCCCGTGAGGCCCCGCTAAGGATGACGGCCATGCTGAGGCAGACGAGCGTCGCGTGGCGTGTGGACATGGGGCGGCTCTCCTAGAACACGACAGTCTGAATGGAATGTGCGGGCGAACGGACCGTCACGGCGGCGCTTCCTACGCGCAGGTGATACTCGCCGGCTTTTGCCGTCGGATTCATCACGACGACCGCCACGTGGCCATCCGGGTTTAGGAAGCCGGTGGCGAGCAGCATGCTGCGGCTCGGCGCGATAGCGATCCGCTTGGCGCCGGGGCGGATAAATTTCGAGAAGTGCCCGATGTAGTAATAGGAATTCGTGTAAATCAGCTGCCCGGTCCGGGTATCGGCTTGGATCGGCGCGAAGCAGTAGTTGCCGACATGATTCGGGCCGCCCTTTTCATCGAGCAGGATGTTCCAATCGGTCCATCCTTCGGCGCCCGAATTGAAATCGTGAATCATCGAGCGCCCGTAAGCCTCCCCGAGGCTCCAGCGTCCGTAGGCGGTTGAATCGAAGTTCGCGGGCGTGCCTTCGGTGAAGATGATGTGCTTGTTCGGGTAGAGGCGATTGACCAACGCGACGTTATCGTACATCTGCGTCCCGCCCGACCAGTCTTCGTACCAGTGAAAACCGATGCCCCAGGCGTATTGCGCGGCTCTGGGATCATCGAAGATCGTCTGCGCGCGCTGCACGATCAGATCGCGGTTGTGGTCCCAGACGATGATGTTGACGTCCTTGAGCCCGCGCCGGGCCATGACCGGGCCGAGGTAGTCGCGGAGAAAATCGCGCTCGGCTTCGGGCTGGTAGATGCAGGACTCCCAGGTCTGCGTGGCCATCGGCTCGTTTTGAATCGTGATTCCCCACACGGGGACGCCCGCGCGCCGGTAGCGCTCGATGAACTTGGTGTAATACAGGGCCCAGGCCTGCCGGTATTCCGGGCGCAGGTGCCCGCCGTGCAGCATGTCGTTGTTGTCCTTCATGTACGCCGGCGGGCTCCAGGGACTCGCAAAGAGCTTGAGGCGATTGCCGCTCGCCCCCATCGCCCGCTTGATCAATGGGATCTTGTAGCGCAGATCGGGCGCGATAGAGAACGTGCTCAGATCTTTATCCCCTTCGGTCACGTAGGTGTAGCTCGCGCTCGAGAAGTCGCAGCTGTTGATGTTCGTCCGCGCCAGGGTGTACCCGATGCCGCGATCGGCGCTGTAGTAGGCGGTCATCAGCTCGTCCTGCCGGTTCGCCGGCAGTTTCGCGAATGTCTCGGCCGCGGCATCGGTCAGGGCGCCGCCAATTCCGATCATCGTCTGGAACGTGCGCCGCGGATCGACGAACACGTACACTTGTGCTTCCGAGATCGGCTCGGCTTGCTGGAAGACGAGCGTATCCGTCGGTGTCAGCCGGAGCTGGGTGCTGTCGGCCGTGGTATGGACAACGGCCCGCTTTCCCACGAGGCTTTGGGCCCATACCGGACGAGTGGTGACGAGTAACGCGGCGAGCAATGCTCCCCAGCGTCGCGCCGTGGCCATGAGAATCCTCTCGAAGTGGTTTCCTTGATGAGCTCGGCGCTCACATCGCAGCGGAAGTGGTCCCTTCCAAAACTGCGCTCCTGATGGGTGGACGCAACCCAGCTACTGTTGTGCGAACGCAACACCAGGTCACCGACGTGTGCTAAGCTCTTGTCCGTATCGCGTCACCGAATCCCTTGACATGGCCTCAAACTTGAAGTTCGCTTTGCCCCGTCCAGGGGACCGAGGCGATGGCGGACCGCATGCCGTCTGTGAGCTGCCCCGCTCCGAGCGGCGACGTCGGCGACCAGCGCCACGACATCGCCGCCTTCGAAGCCCTCTTCCGCACACACTATGCGCCGCTCTGCGATTTTGTGTACGGCTATGTGCGGTCGCGCGCTGTAGCCCAGGAGTTGGTGCAGGACTTGTTCCTCCGGCTTTGGGAGCGCACGCTAACGCCCGCCGGTACCCTCGCGGCATCCTACCTGTATATCGCTGCTCGCAACCGGGCGGTGGGCCATCTTCGCCGGGAACGGGTCGCCGCCGCCTGGGCGAAGAATCGGTCCACTGCGGCACGCGCCGTGCCGGTCGGTGCGGACGAGCCGCTCTGCGAGCACGAGCTGCGTGACGCGCTCGAGCACGCCGTGGCTGCGCTTCCCGAGCGCTGCCGCCTCATTTTTACTCTGAGCCGCTACCGCAATCTCTCCAACGCCGAAATCGCGCGGACGCTGGGTATCTCCGTGAACACCGTCGAACAGCAGATGTGGCGCGCGCTCAAGACGCTCCGCGTGAAGCTCGCCCCGTACATCCAGTAAAGGTTCGCGCCGTCGCCCGCGTTCTCACAGGTCAGGGGGGGGCTGCGTGAACGAGGAGCGCGACGGACGTCGTATTGCCCGCTACGTCACGGGACGGTGTACGCCGGACGAGGCGACCGAGATGCGTCGCTGGCTCGCGCAAGATCCGGCGCGTGCGGCGCTGGTGAACGGTCTGGTGCGCGTGTGGGAGCTGCTTCGCCGGGTGAGCTTCGTCTGGGAAGTCGACGGAGCGTGGCGCGCGTTGCGGCGCCGCCTCGGACCGGACCACGCGTTCCCCCTCTCCAGAATGGAGAGGGGGACAGGAGGTGAGGCCCGTCTTCGCAGCTGGGTGGTGTGGCGGGTCGCTGCCGTGGGCCTCGTGGCCTGCGCGACGCTGACGGGCGTCCTGGTGCATCGCGGCCCACGAGCGGCTGTCGCACCCCTTCGCGAGATCGCGACCAGGCGCGGGCAGCGCGCGACGGTGCGTCTGGCCGACGGCACGCGCGTCGACCTCGGCGTCGCGAGCGCGATCCGGTACGCTCCGGCGTATGGCCGCAGGGAGCGGGACGTGTATCTCGAGGGCGAGGCGTATTTCGAAGTGGCTCCCGACCCCAAGAAGCCGTTCACGGTATACGCCGCCAACGCCATCACGCGGGATCGGGGGACGAAGTTCGGCGTCCGTGCCTATGCCGGTGCGAGTCAGGTCGAAGTGGTCGTCGTCGAAGGCTCAGTGGATTTGAGCGGTCTGGTGCTCGGCGCCGCCGACCTCGGCCGGCTGGACCGTAGCGGGCGGCTGCGCATCGAACACGGCGTGGACACGGCGGCGTGGTTGGGCTGGCGTCGAGACCGCCTGGTGTTCCGCAACACGCCGTTGCGCGACGCGCTCGCCCAGCTCGGGCGCTGGTATGACACCGATCTCCAGCTGGGCGACTCCGCGCTCGGCGACTATCCCCTCACCGCTTCGCTGCGCGGCGAGCCGCTCGACAGAGTTCTCGATCTCATCACCGCTGCATTGAATGTGCGCGTCGCCCGCCGGGACTCGACCATCCTGCTGTACCGCCGGCGGCCGGCGCCGTAATCCAAGGAGACCAGGCCCATGGCTCGTCTGCTGTCGCTGCTTTCACTGCTCGCCGTCGCAACCGCTCCGTGCGCGCTGCGCGCCCAGGAGACCGCTGACGGCGTTCCGGTCGTTGGCCCTCGCTTTCTCGTGGCCACTCGCACCGCCCGCCGCGTGCCGGTTGACGTCGCGCGCTCGCCGGTCCTGACCCTGCGGATCTCGCTCGACCTCGAGGGTGTGACGCTCGAGCAGGCGCTCGCGACGGTAGCGAGCAAGGCCGGGCTGCATCTGCTTTACAGCAAGGCGCTCGTGCCCCTGGGCCGGCCGGTACGGCTGCGCGCGCAGGACATCTCCGTGGCGGGGGCGTTGGCCGAGCTGCTCGTCGAGACCGACGTGGACGTGTTGTTCTCGAGCGACAATCAGGTCGCGCTCGTGCCGCGATCGCTTGTCGGTGAGACGGGATCGATCAGAGGGACCGTGAGCGACGCCTCCAACAGCGGGCCACTGGCGGGCGTCGCGGTCATGGCCCTTGGGACGCAACTCGCCGCCACCACCGGACCGGACGGCCAGTACTCCATCACCGCCGTGGCGCCGGGGACCTACCGGTTGCGGGCGCGGCGGCTGGGCTACGCGCCGCGCGATACGACGATCGTGGTGCAGGACGGGCAGGAGTCCGTCGCCGACTTCCGGTTGCCAGCGACCGCCGTCGAGCTACAGGCGGTCGTGGCGGTCGGCTACGGCGAGCAGTCCAAGGCGACCCTGACGGGCGCGGTGAGCGCCGTCGAAGGGCAGGAGTTGAAGAGCGTGCCCACCGTCAACCTGTCGAACACCATGAGCGGCCGGCTGCCGGGTGTGGTGACGATCAACCGCAGTGGGGAGCCCGGATACGACGGCGCGACGATCCGGATTCGCGGCGATCACACGCTGAACGACAACAGTGCGCTCATCGTGATCGACGGCGTGCCGGACCGCGTCGGTGGCCTGGAACGGCTCGACCCGAGCGACATCGAGAGCATCAGCGTCCTAAAGGATGCCACAGCCGCGATCTACGGGTCCCGCGCGGCCAATGGCGTCATCCTGATTACGACGAAGCGCGGGAGCGGCAGCAAGCCGGAGCTGACCGCGAGCTTCAACCAGGGCTTCAACCAGCCCACCCGCCTTCCCCGGATGGCGGACGCGGCGACGTACATGACGATGCTCGACGAGATCGACACGTACCGCAACCAACCGCCCCGTTACTCGGCGGACCTGATCCAGAAATACCGCGATCAAGCGGATCCCTGGCTGTATCCCAACACTGATTGGTTCGGCGCGGTGATCAAGCCGACGTCGCTGCAGAATGTCGGGCACGTCGGGCTGCGGGGCAGCGCCGATCGCATTGGCTACTATCTCTCGCTAGGGGGTCAGACCGAGGACGGCTATTACCGCAACAGCGCGACGCGGTACAACCAGTACAACTTCCGCAGCAACATCGACGGGCAGGTCTCGAGCCACTTGCGCCTGCGCTTCGACGTCACGGGGCGGCTCGAGAACCGCAATTTCCCGACCCGGAGCGCGGGCTCGATTTTCCGCGAGCTGATGCGCGGCAAGCCGAACCTCCCCGCCTACTGGCCCAATGGCAAGCCCGGTCCCGACATCGAATACGGCGACAACCCGGTCGTGATCGCGACACCGGCGACGGGCTACGACAAAGACGACCGCTACTTCCTGCAGGGCAACCTGGGTGGGGACTGGGAGGTGCCCGGTGTGAGCGGCCTGACGTTCCATGCCAACGCGTCCTACGATGTTGGCTCGCGGACGGACAAAGCGTGGCGCACGCCGTGGACGTTGTACACGTGGGACTACCAGACGCGCGACGCGAACGGCGAGCCCGTGCTGCAGGCCGCCACCCGCGGCTTCAGCACGCCGCAGCTCAACCAGTACGACCTGCGGTCCACGAGTAGCTTACTGAACCTGTTCGCCGAGTATCGCCGGGAATTCGGCCCGCACCGCGCGGGCATCATGGCCGGCATCGAGCGACAGACGGTGGACAGCTCGAGTCTCAGCGGGTTCCGCGACTACTTCGTCTCCGCTCAGGTCGACGAGCTGTTCGCGGGCGGCGATCTCGGGAAGAACAACGGCGGGACGGAGTGGGTCGCGGCGCGGCAGAACTACTTCAGCCGCGTCAACTACGCGTTCAAAAACAAATATCTCCTCGAGCTCGTCGGCCGTGTCGACGGCTCGTACATCTTTCCGGAGAACAAGCGCTTCGGCCTGTTCCCCGCCGTGTCGGCGGGATGGCGCATCTCGGATGAGCCGTTCTTCCGTAACCACATATCGCTGTTCGACGACTTGAAGCTGCGCGGCTCGTGGGGCAAGACGGGGAACGACCGGATCGAGCCGTGGCAGTTCCTCCCCACCTACGGGTTCGGCAGCGGATACGTCTTCGGCGGCAACACGGAAGTGAAGAGCATCTACCAGACGCGGACACCCAACCCGAACGTGACGTGGGAGGTCGCGACCCAGCGCGACGTCGGCATGGACGCCGCCCTGCTCCAGAACCGGCTCTCCGTTGTGTTCGATTACTTCAAGGAGCGACGGAGCAACATCCTGTGGTATCGGAACGCCTCAGTGCCGCAGACGACCGGGCTGAGCCTGCCGCGCGAGAACATCGGGCAAGTCTCGAGCTGGGGCTACGACGGCTCCATCGCCTGGCGCGAGCAACTCGACGGGGACCTCTCCTACGACGTGACGTTCAACTTCGGGCATGCCCGGAACCGGGTCGATTACTGGGACGAGCCGCCGGGTGCGCCGGCGTGGCAGCGTTCGACCGGTAGGCCGATGTGCGTATCCGTGTCGTCCTGTCCAGGCCTGTTGTATCGGTCGATCGGCATCTTCAGAGACTCGGCCGACGTCGCCAATCATCCCCATTGGCCTGGCGCTCGACCCGGAGACATCATGTTCGCTGACATCGACGGCAACGGTGTGATCGACGCGCGCGACCGCATCCGCATCGACCAGACCGGCGACCCCGCCTACACATTCGGCCTGAAGCTCGGCGCGCAGGTCAGGCGGTTCGACGCCACCGTCTTCTTCCAGGGTGCCTTCGATGCCGTGCAGTACTTCCTGACCGAATCGGGTGACATCGGCAACTACACCGCCGAGTTCGCCGCTAAGCGCTGGACCCCAGAAAATCCCGATGCCACGGGGCCACGCGCGTACAATCGACAGGACGAATACTGGATCTCAAACCCCAACACGTACTTCCTGCGCGACGCGAGCTATGTCCGGCTCAAGTCGCTCGAGGTTGGATACCACTTCCCGACTCGCCTGGCGGGCCGCCTCGGCCTGCGCGATGTCCGCGTGTACGCCAACGGATACAATCTCCTGCTGCTGGACCGGTTCAAGGTCGTGGATCCCGAGACGCGGGACACGAACGGTCAATACTACCCGCAGCAGCGGGTGTTCAACGCCGGCGCGTCCGTGATGTTCTAAGGGAGGCCACCTGTCATGAACCGCGAGTTCCGTATCACCGTCGCAGTGCTCCTCGGCCTCCTGGGGACGACCGGCTGCCAGGGCGTCCTCGACGTGACGCCGAAGGACCAGTTTCCGGACCAGGCCGTGTTCTCCGATCCGAACCTGGCGCAGGCGTTCCTGAACGACACCTACCGCGGCATGGGGCACGGGCTGTATGAGATCATGCTGGCGTCGATAACCGACGAGACCCACTTCATCCACAACTACAACACCGCAGTGGTCGTCCAATCGCTCATCACCGCGAGCGCCCGGGGTGCGCTCGATGACGGCCGCTACGGTCACTTCAACTGGGGGCCCAGCTACTCGCGCATCCGGCAGACCAACATCTTCCTCAGCCACATCGATGCGGCCGCCTTTGATGACGCATTGAAGCAGCGGATGAAGGGAGAAGCCTACTTCCTGCGCGCGTATTTCTACCACAACCTGATGCGGATGTACGGCGGCGTCCCGCTGATCACCAAGGTGTATGGTCTCAACGAGGACTACAAGGTCGCGCGGAACAGCTTCAAGGAGACGGTCGACTTCATCGTCGCCAATGCCGACTCGGCAGCCGCGTTGCTGCCCCTGTCATACACCGGGTCCGACGTCGGCCGGGCGACGAAAGGAGCGGCGCTCGCGCTCAAGGCGCGCGTGCTGCTGTACGCGGCCAGCGACCTCTACAACGTGAACCCGAGCGGCCAGCCACAGACCGGCTACACCACGCCGCAGGATCGGGTGGCGCTGTGGCGCGCCGCCAAGGACGCCGCCAAGGCGGTTATGGATCTCGGGATCTATGGTCTCTTCCGGCCGAGCCCGGCGAGCGCCCAGGAAGCGGCGCAGAACTACGGCGACCTGTTCCTCCAGCAGATGAGCCAAGAAGTGATTCTGAGCCGGTTCTTCTTGTCCACCCGTGACGACGGGTACAATCCGGGCCTGCACAACGGCCCCAACGGCTTTCACACCTGGGGCGGCAACACCCCGATTCAGAATCTGATCGACGATTACCGGATGGCCGACGGTTCGAAGTTCGATTGGACCAACCCGGTAGAGGCTGCGGCGCCATACGCCAACCGCGATCCGCGGTTCTATGCTTCGATCGCGTACGACGGCGCGCCCTGGAGGACGCGCCCTGACGATGTAAAGAACCTCGATCCCGTCGGCACGATCCAGACGTTCCGCGCGCTCACGCTCACTGGCGGGAATGTCGTCGCGGGCCTCGACACCCGCGACAGCCCGGTCGAGAACTGGAACGGCGCCTACTCCGGCTACTACTTGCGGAAGTTCATCAATCCCTCGATCAACGCCCAGTTCACCAAGGAACAGGTGCCGTGGATCTTCTTCCGCTACGCCGAGGTCCTGCTGAACTACGCCGAGGCGTCGATCGAGCTCAACGAGCTGGGGGACGCGCTCACCGCGCTGAACCAGATCCGCCGCCGCGCCGGGATGCCCGACCTGGTCGCCGGGCCCGACCTGCGGGACGAGTATCGCAACGAGCGCCGCGTCGAGATGGCGTTCGAGGAGCAGCGCTTCTTCGACACACGTCGCTGGATGATCGCGCCGCAGGTGCTGAACAAGGACGCGTTCGGGATCAACATCTTCGCCCAGGGGACCAGTCCCACGGATCGGAGTACGTGGACGAACTACCGCTACGAGACACACAGCATCCAGCGCCGGGCGTGGGACGACAAGATGTACTTCATGCCGATCCCGCGGGATGAATTGAACCGCAACGCGCTGCTCAGCCAGAATCCGGGATTTTGAAACCGACGCGAACGTGTACCTGGGTTGGGCTCGGGCTGCTGGTCGCGTGTAGCCGTGCGCCCGGCCGACAGAGTCCAGCGCCCAAGGACGGGGAAGTCTCGGTCGGCTACGGCACGGAATCGACACAGCAGGTGACCGGCTCCATCGCCTCGCTGACGCCCGAGGAGACCGACGGTCGGGTGACGCAGGTCGTGCAGCTGCTGGAGCGCGTGCCGGGCCTCACGGTGATGCGCCTGGCGAGCGGGGATGTCTCGCTGCGAATTCGGGGCACGCGCTCGTTGCACGGCGACAACGAGCCGCTGCTCGTGATCGACGGCGTGCCGGCCCAGGGCCCGATCGGGGCCGCGCTCGCCGGCCTGTCGCCGCGCGACATCGCCCGAATCGACGTGCTGAAGGACGCCGGGTCGACGGCGATCTACGGCGTCCGGGGCGCCAACGGCGTCATCCTCATTACCACGAAACGAGCTCCACGGGAGAAATGACCATGACGTCTCAAACGATGCGTGTGTTGGCGGTGGGGGCGCTGGTACTCGCTCAACCGGCGGCGGCGGCGGCGGCGGCGCAGCAGCGCGGCACGATGGAGGTCGGCGGGTTCACCCGCTACGTCAATTTCGACAATACTCTGGGGATGGGCAGCGCCGTGGCCGTCGGCGCTGGGGCGACAGTGTATCTCGGCTCGAGGCTCACGCTCGATGTCGACGTGGCGCACGCCACGAGCAACTCCGTGTCCTACACCCCCGTGCACCTCCGCCTGGTGGATCGCGTGCCCGTGGGGGGGAGCAACCGGTTGGAAGCGCTGTTCGGAATCGGGTACGTGCGCAACTGGTACGGCGCACCCTACCAGGAGAGCGACGGCGGCGTGTCGGTGGTCCTCGGGCTGGGTTATCAACTGAACGGCCGGCTCTGGCTGCGCGGCGGCGTGGATCTCGACGCGATGTTTCACACGGCGCAGAGCAGCCCGTTCCCGTTCTACAACGGCAACTGGGGCCTGCGCGTCGGCCTGGGCCTGCCGTTCAACCGCTGACAGAGAGGAGCGCGAGCTGTGAAGAACATAACACGCCGCCGTTTCGTGGCGGTCACGGCGGCGACGGCGGCGGGACTGGCTCTCCCGCGCACGCCCGCGTCCGCTTCGGGTAAGGGCGCCGCCACGATTCGGGTGGGGTTGATCGGCTGCGGTGGCAGGGGCACGGATGCGGCGAAGGACTGCCTCACGTCCGCTGATCGCGTCGAGCTCGTGGCCCTGGGCGATCTGTTCCCGGATCATCTCGCCAAGTGTCGCGAGCGACTGGCGAGGATGGCAACCGAGGATGCGAGTCTGAAGGACAGGATCAAAGTCGACGACCGGCATGCGTTCACGGGTTTCGACGCGTACCAGAAGGTCCTGGAGAGCAAGATCGACCTGGTGCTGCTCGCGACGCCGCCGGCGTTTCGCGCACGCCACTTAGCGGCCGCAATCGAGGCAGGGAAGCATGTCTTCACGGAGAAGCCGGTGGCGGTGGACTCGGCTGGGGTCCGCGCCGTGATGGCGTCGGCCGACGTCGCCGCCCAGAAGGGTCTCGCCATCGTGGCGGGCACGCAGCGGCGCCACGACGCTGGCTACCGCGCGGCCATCCAGCGCATCCACGACGGCGCCATCGGCGACGTGGTCGGCGGCCAGGTCTACTGGAACCAGGGCGGCTTGTGGATGCACCGGCGTGAGCCGGCGTGGTCCGACATGGAGTGGCAGATCAGGAACTGGCTGTACTTCACCTGGCTGTCGGGCGACCATATCGTGGAGCAGCACGTTCACAACATCGACGTGGCGAACTGGGTGTTTGGGACGCACCCGGTGAAGGCGGTGGCCGTGGGTGGGCGCCAGTCGCGCACGGACCCCGCGTACGGGCACATCTACGACCACTTCGCCGTCGAGTTCGAATACCCGGGGGGAAGCGGAGTGCGCGTGCAGAGCATGTGTCGCCAAATCGAGGGCACGGCGCACCGTGTCGCGGAGCGGTTCGTGGGTACGCGGGGCACTTCCGACGCGCACGCCGTCATCGAGGGGGCGGCGCCATGGAGCTGGGATGCACAGACGCCAAAGACCAACCCTTACGTGCAGGAGCACGCGGATTTGATCGCGAGCATTCGCGCTGGGCAGCCGCTCAACGAAGGCCGCCAGGTGGCCGAGAGCACGCTGACCGCGATCATGGGGCGCGAGGCCGCCTACACCGGTCAGGAGATCACCTGGGATGCGATCCTGAACGCCCCGCAGGATCTTGTGCCGAGCGACCTGCAATTCGGGCCGATGCCCGTAGCCCCCGTCGCCATTCCCGGACAGACCGCTGTCGCACGGAGTTGGCGGAGCGCCTAGAGCGGAGAAAACTCGCCTCGCTAGATAGACGCAACGCGCCGGATCGACGGTGATCCGGCGCGCCACCACAGGAAGCGTCACGTCCCCCCCCTTCAGGACCGGGACGTAGACCGCTCCCAATTCACGAACAGAAACCCGCCTGGAGCGTCGAACTTCGGCTCGCCTGGGCCGGGCAAGATTTGCAGCTGCAGCTCGTCGATCTTGTTCTGCGAGCAGTCCCAGCAGGCAAGCGCGAAATCCGTGTCGCGCCGCGTGTGCGACAAGAGCATGACGTGCACCATGGCGTTGTCCGTCACCGCGATCCCATTTCGGTAGAGGTGCCCAAAGGCCCACAGCGCGACAGCACTGTTGATCGTCGGCACGAGGGGCGTGTGCACCTGCGTCACGCCGTGATAATAGAGCCCCAGGATCACACCACCAAACCGCGGGTGGTGCGGGACGTCCTTCGTCTGCACGCGGTCCAACACCAACTTCCACTGCGCTCCGTCTTGGGTTGTGAACTCCGCGGTACCGTTCACTGAATCGCGCGTGGCCCCCTTATCCCATGCGGTGAAGGAGAACGTCCCCGAGACCCTGGCCACGTTGTTCGAGTAGGGGCCGTTCTTCACCTGCGATTCGAGACCCCCGCGCTCATCGCCGAACGCCTGGAGAATCGGGGCCGCGCTGTCGGGGAAGGGGAACGGGCCCGGCAGGATCTGGATCACCGGCCCGCCGCTCGTGACGCGGATCTCCTGCACGACGGCGGGTTGATCGCCCATCGCGGCACTGCCATAGCTCGATGATTCGGATCTTCCCGCGCTGGCGACCGTCAAGCGCGCTTCCATGCCGAGCTTCTTGTGCGAGCCCTCGCCGACGGGGCAGTACACCTCGTAGGTCCCGGGTTTGAGTGCCAGCGTCAGGGTGCCGTTCGCGCCGGGCTGGATCGGCTCGGTCTCGCGCTCGATCCCTTGTCCTTCGACTTCGAAGGCGTGGGGGATTTGGCCGGTGTTGGTGACGACGAACGTCACGGGTCCGGCGTCGATAGTCGGTTGCGACAGCTCCACTTTCCATTCGGAAAGCCGGACGCCGACTTGTGTGGGTTCGTGTGATCCGGGCAAGAGGCCCAGGAGCAGCAGCAGGATCCGTTTCATACTGACTTCCTCCGCAAGCGGAAATGAATGACCAGCCTCGGAGCAAAGACCGGCATTGCCGCGCTGGTATTCCCGGGAATAATTCAGGCGCTCGGGGAGTCTCTACGTGAAGGAGCCGACTTGGAGTTCGAAGCGATGGTGTTACCGCACCTCGATGCCGCGTACACGTTGGCGCGCTATTTGACGCGCAACGACGCGGACGCGCAGGACATCGTGCAGGACGCCTCGCTGCGCGCGCTCAAGTATTTCGGCGGCTTTCGGGGCACGACCGAATCGGACGGCCGTGCGTGGTTTCTCGCGATCGTACGCAACACGGCCTACACCTGGCGCGACCGGACACGCGGCGATGCGCTCGGCAGCGAGTTCAATGAGGAACTGCACAGTGAGGAGAAGACAGGACACGATCCCACGGCCGCGCTGGATTTACGCCAGGCGCTCGACGCGCTGCCGCTCGAATTCCGCGAAGTAATCGTGCTGCGGGAGCTGCAAGGATTGTCCTACAAAGAAATCGCCGACGTCACGGGAGTGCCCGTGGGCACCGTCATGTCCCGGCTCTCCCGCGCCCGCAAACGCTTGCAAGGGCGTTGACATGACTCATCCCAATCTCGATGCCCAGATCGATGCCTATCTCGACGGTGAG
>JBKPDZ010000024.1:0-20976 GCA_046728135.1 Gemmatimonadota bacterium
GCGCCGTTTCAGTCATTTGGTACCGCTGACCGCGTAGGTGAAGAGGTTCACGCCCATGCGTAACGCCGCCTCGTGCAGCTCAGGGGGGTCATGGTGCACGGTCGAATCCTCCCATCCGTCCCCAAGGTCGGATTGGTAGGAATAGTATACGACGAGGCGGTCTCCCAAAAAAATCCCGAATCCCTGGGCTGGCAGGCCGTCGTGCTCGTGGATCTTGGGAATCCCCTTGGGAAACGTGTAGACCAGGTTGTAAATGGGATGTGTCAAAGGGACTTCAACCATCGGGTGGTCCGGAAAGACGCGGGCAATCTCCCGGCGGAAGGATTTGTCCATTCCATAATTGTCGTCCGCGTGCAGAAAGCCGCCCTGCTCCAGATAGCTCCGCAAGTTCCGCATTTCGACATCGGAGAAGTGCACGTTGCCGTGGCCGGTCATATAGATGTAAGGGACGTCCCACAGCTCCGGCCCCGTCAGCGTCACGACGCGCTCGCGGTCAGCGACGGGCAGCGTGGTCCGTTCGCGGAGCGCGGCCAGCAGATTGGGGAGGCTCGAGGGGTTCGCGTACCAGTCGCCACCGCCATCGTAATGCAAGCGACCGATTGTGAGAGAAGCGGCGGTAGGACGGAGGGACGGTACGACGGAAAGAAGGCCCACCGCCATCAACGCCGTTGCCACCTTCCGTCTTTCCGTCATTCCGTCCTCCCGTCGCCTCATAGCTCACTCACCAGCCGATACGCAGTGTTTCGTGAGATCCCGGTTTCTTCAGCCAATCGATGAGCCACATCCTTGCGTGAAAGCCCGTCGGCGAGGAGAGCCTTGGCGCGCTCACTCGGATCCGGCGGTCGATCCTCGACGCGCTGTTTGCCGGTCCCCGAGAGCACAACCGTAACCTCGCCACGGACAGGGGCCGCTGCATAGTGGTCTGACAATTCCTGTAACGTCCCCGCACGCGTTTCCTCAAACACTTTGGTCAACTCACGAGAGACGGCAACCCGGCGTTCCGGACCACAGGCCTCCAGGAGATCGGCGAGGAGCTGCGTGACGCGATTGGGGGCCTCGAACAGCACGACCGTCCATTCGCTTTCCGCGGCGGTCAACAACAAACGGCGGCGGTCGGTCCCTTTGCGTGGCAGGAATCCCAGAAACACATAGCGGTCGCCTCCGATGCCCGACACAGAGAGGCTGGCTGCCACGGCGGTCGGTCCGGGAATCGTGACAATCTGAATCCCCCGTTCCCGCGCGGCCGCAACCAACTCCACGCCCGGATCACTGATCGCCGGCGTGCCGGCGTCGGTGATCAGGGCGACGTCCCTGCCCTCTGAAAGGATGCGCAGGATACGCTCCAGGGCGCGGGCCGACGAATGGGCGTGGAAGCTGACGAGGTCGGCCTTCGACCCGGCGTGATGGAGGAGCGGCTTGCTGTGGCGGGTGTCTTCGGCGACAACGACCGCCACGCGCTTCAGTGTGTCGGCGGCGCGCGGCGAGAGATCGCCGAGGTTTCCGAGGGGCGTCGCGACCACGTAGAGAGTGCCGGCCACGTCACCACGTCACCCGCCAGGGGAGTTTGCCGTAAAAGCCGGCCGCCTGCAGGACGTAGCGATGCTCGCGCGTCGCATCCTTCAACACCTTGGTGGCTGTCCCCGGCATCATGACCTCCGCGCCCTCGAGCAGCTGGAGCGCCCAGTCGGTCAGCGCAATCGACAGCTCCTCGGGCTGTACAACGGCATCGGGGGTGTCGGTGCCGCGTGGCACGCTGAGCAGCGCGAGCGCCTGGTGCGTGTCGACGATCGCCGTGGTGACCTTTTGCGCGCGCCGCCTCGCCTCGCCGGGGAATTCGCGCTCCACCGCATCCACGATCCGCCAGTAGAGCTCGCGATACGTGTTGACGAGTGCTGTCGCGGCTTGGGCGGGCAGGTCGTCGGCTCCCGGGAAGGTCCCCGCCGACACCGCCGGCGTCGTGCCGCCGGGTGCGGAGTCGAACAGCGATTCGAGGTAGCGGGCAGGCGGCACGTTGTCGGGTTTGTCGCAGAAATGCCCGCTCAGATACTTCCCGTGATCGAACTTGAGATAGGAGACCCGGCCATTGGAAATCAGCTCCAGCACACCCGTCACTTTTTCCTGTTGCAACACCGGAAAGAATTTTTCCGGCTGCTTGACGTCGATGAGACGCGTCTGATAGCCGCCGGCACACGCGGCGTACATCCACGCCAGCTGCTCCATGGGCGCGGCACAATACTCCAGGTCGCCGCGCTCGACCTCGGCGCGCATGCGCTTCAGCGCGTCGGTGATCGTGATGACCTGACGTCCGGCGCTCGAGAGCGAGGCGGCGTTGACCGCCTCGCCCTTGCGGAAGAACAGCAGCACACATTCATCCGGGAGGTGCGCCGCGAGATAACCGTCGATGCGCCCGTCGCGGTCCCGCTTGGCGTACGCCAACAGATTCTCGAGATGAATGAACGCGAGGCGCGTACGATGAATAAGCCGGCTCACCTGCGGAAACTGCAGATCCGCGAGGCGAACCGGCGAATTCGTCAGGCGAGCAGTGCTCGCGCGCATCATCCTCCGGGAAGGAAGCTACGACAGATGCTGCTCGATCTTTTGCTCGAACGCCTGCGACGGATAGGCACCCACCAGGGTATCCACGTGGCGTCCGTCCTTGAAGAATAGAATACTCGGAATCGAGCGGACGTTAAAGCGCATCGCCGTCGCCTGATTGGCGTCCACGTCCACTTTCACGATTTTCACCTTGCCATTGTACTTGCCGGCCAGCTGATCCATGATCGGCGCGACCATGTGGCACGGGCCGCACCAAGTCGCCCAGAAGTCCACGACGGTGAGTCCCTTATGCTGCTCGACTTCCGCCTGGAATGTGGCGTCCGTGATGGCGGCGGGATGCTTCACGTCTTCCATAACCCTACACGCTCCCTCGATAGACGTTAGCTTGCGTTTCTATGAATCCGTCGGTCGCTCATGTCGGCATCGCCGTCAGCAAAATCTCCGACGCCCTGCGTTTCTATCGCGACGTCCTGGGTCTCGCCCCCGGAAAACCGGAGTCCGCCGATGGCGCTACGATCGTCAGTCTGCCCTTCGGCGATACGCTGGTCGAGCTGCTCGAACCAAACGATCCCGAGAGTCCCGTGGCGAAATTCCTGGCGAAACGCGGGCCCGGCATCCATCACATCTGTTACCGCGTCTCGGACCTGGAGACCACGCTCGCGCGGGCTCGCGCGGCGGGCTACACACTGATCGATGAGACGCCCCGGCGCGGGGCCGGCGGACGGCGAATCGCTTTCCTGCACCCCAAGACCACGGATGGTATTCTGCTGGAGCTGACCGAGTAGGTGAAACGCCCACGGTCAGGGCTTGGTTCCCCCTGTCGTCTCCGGTGGACACCGTCCCGTCGGATTGCCGGCACTCTCGAGATGCACGTCGTACACCAACCAACCACCGCTGCGCGTGCGCACCACCTCGATCGGCAATACGTGATTGCAATTCGGGCGCTGCAGCTCCACGCGGTATGTCCGCCGATCGTCGTGCCCCGGAACGAGGAGCGGGCCTTCGACGATCCGATACCCCGAGTGATCCAGATATTTTTGGATCACCGTCAGGCGCTGCCGCAGTACCTCGGCATGCATGTTGTTCACCGCCGGACCACGCTCCGTACCCCACAGCTCACCCATCCGCTTCTGATCGTTGGCTTTCACGGCCGCGAGGAACTGGCTGACCGATTCGTTCATGGACTGCGGCAGCGGCGTGCCCAGCCCGGAATTGTGGCCGCAGGCGCTGCCGGCAAGCAGGAAGAGCGCAAGCGCGAGCCGTCGCTTCACGAGCACGACCTTGTGGTCGAGGTGACCCGAAGGTAAGACACGATGCGTCTCTACGTCAACATTGATCACGTCGCGACCATTCGCGAAGCGCGCAAGACCGACGAGCCCGATCCCGTCCAGGCGGCGGCAGCCGCCGAGCGCGCCGGCGCGGACGGGATCACCGTGCATCTGCGCGAAGACCGCCGCCACATTCAGGACGCCGACGTGCGCGCGCTCGCGGGCAGCGTGCGTACCGTGCTCAATCTCGAGCTTGGCGCCAATGCCGACATCGTGCGGCTCGCCACGCGGATCCAACCGTTTCAGGCGACGCTGGTGCCCGAACAGCGCCAGGAGATCACGACGGAGGGAGGACTCGCGCTGCGCACCACAGATCGCCGGCTGCGAGGGGCCATTGCCCAACTCCAGGATGCCGGAATCCGGGTCAGCCTGTTCATCGATCCGTCAGTGAAGACGATCGACGTGGCGCGTAGACTCGGCGTCCCCGCGATCGAACTACATACGGGACGTTACGCCCATAACTGGCGGCGTGGCGATGCCGCGCTCAAGGAGCTGCAGCGCGCAGCCACGCATGGAAAAGAGATCGGGCTCGCGGTTCATGCGGGCCACGGCCTGACGTATGAGAACGTTCAGCCCGTCGCCGCGATCCCCGAGATCGAAGAGCTCAACATCGGCCACTCGATCGTCAGCAACGCGGTGTTTTGGGGCATGGAAGAAGCCGTCCGACGCATGGCCCAGCTCGTCAAGGCCGGACGACGCGCACGCGACGCGTCGTCCGGCACCTGATCGCTTACTACAGGCTACCTGCTAGTTCGTGCTACTCGTCGCGGACCCCACGATGATGTTCCCGATCGTCTGGTAGCCGGTCACGTTACCGAACAGATCCAGGATCGGCTGCTGCATTACCACGTGAATCATGTTGACCGTAATGCCGCCGGTCGTGGGAATCTGCTCATTCAACACCACAAAGCCGGTGCCGGGCAGGTCCATGCGGGTGTTCGGCGCGGGATCGGACACCGCCACGCCATTCACCACGAGATTGCCGAGACTCGAACCCTCGGCGTCGGCGCTCCCGACCGTGCTGCTCGCCATGGCGACGACGCCATCGGCGGTGATCAAGCCGTTCAAAATGTTCACGGCTCCAAGCGTGGCACTGCTCACGGCGCCCGAACCGTCCGTCAGGTCGCCGTTGACGATCGCGAACGCGTCCTGCGCCGATACCAGACCGTTGACCGTGATATTCTGCGCGTGATCGGTCGCCATCATCTCACCCGCCGGCAAGACCGCCGCCGGCGACGTCTGATTCACGGTCGCCGTGACAATTGAGACGCCGTAGGACGAGGCCTGCCCGCTCAGCCGCATTTGGGCCGCGAGGGAGCCCGACGTCCACATGAAGGGCAGAACGAGTCCCGCGAAGCGGACCGCCGCCCGGATGCTCTCGATCTTCATCGTATCCTCCTTGAGCTTCAGGGCTCGCTAGTGGGTTGGATGGAACTGCCGGTTACCGCCCGTCAGCGTGCACGACGGCTCCGCCGGCGGTAGACTCGGATCGGGGCACATCACGGCATAATCTCCGATCCCGTCGATGGGCTCGTTGACTCGGATGGCGAAGCCATCATGGCCAGCGCCCGGCTCGCCGTTGTCACAGTCCCAGACTTCAAAGTCCAGATTCTCTTGCCCGGTGTTCTGCACCCGCAGCTTCCCGCCCCAGTGTACCGCGCCGTCGCTGCAGTCGGTGTCGACCGCCAGTTCCGCGAAGTCGATCTCTGTGGCGTGCAGGTTGAGGGGACTGCCGTTGAGCCTCATTTCGTCCCGATGGTCGACCCACTCCAGGGCGCCCTGGTCCGCCAGGCAGGTGCCATTTGCATCCATCTGGCCGGATCCCATTACGTGCGCGCCGAACGTCTCGTACTCGTGGCTCGCGGGAGGATTCTTGTCAGCCGTGCCGGGCGGAAAATCGATGCGGCCTCCGCCGGTCATCTTGAGCGGTTGACACTGAAATACGAAGAAGTGAAAGCGCGGCGCGCCGATCGTCGGAGCCAGCGCTTGGCGGTTCGCCTCGCAGCTCGCGGCGATGAGTGCGATCGCTCCAATCGCCGTCACGCCGGCGAGCGATCTCAGGTGTGACATGACGCCTACCTCCTTGAGGGTTGACTTGGCACGAGGCCGGGTCCCCAAGAAGGCAAGCGACATGCCCATCACGCACGCATCGAGATGCTTCCGTTACAAGGAGTTGGAGATCGTAGCGCCTCTGCCACAGCGCACGCGCGCAGCAGCGTCCGTGCCGAGCGCCGTGGCGATGCCGCGCCGCCGCTCCCGCCGCGGCGTCACTCCGGCCGGCGCGGGTGCTTCCGCAGCGCACTCGCGGCGGCGTCGATCCGGGCGACGTAGGCCCCAACCGACTCGCCCGGCGCGCGGCGCGGTAACACAAAGTGCCGATCGTCGGGTCGCGAGCTCTTGAGGTCGTCGACCATGAGATCGCCGCCGTGCGCCTCGACCGCCGCCTCGAAGCGCTCCACAGCCGACAGCAGGTCAGCCAACGCGTCGGGGGCGTCGGCACTACTCACCATGACGCCGCGGCTGCGCAGCCGGTCGGCGACTTCGGCGACGACGTCGGCGCGTTCGTCGTCGGGGCTACGAGGCGGGCGGGGGCTGCGGGGGCTCATGCGATGCTCGTCTGTTCGGGGAATGGGGAACATGGACTCGCCCGCGGCGCCGCGATAGGGAGCCGGAGGTACCGAAATTTATTACCTTGGGGTCCGATGACGACGCCTCCCCCGTCCCCCTCCTCCTCCCCGTTGGGAATGGCGGATTTCTTCGCGCTCGAAGCGGGCGAGTATCTGGACCGCCTCGACGCCGTGCTGCAAGCACCGGCGCCGCCGGCGGCCGATGAGCTGGTGCGCCTGGCGCGTGCGCTGCGGGGCAGCGCGCTGATGGCGAACCAGCAACCGATCGCCCGCGCGGCCATGGGCTTCGAAGCGCTCGCGCGTGGCATCCGCGAGGGACGGCGGCCCTGGGACCCGGCGATCAAGCAAATCGCCGTGCGCGCCGTCGATGACTTCAAGATCTTCGTCCGCAAGGCGGCGAACTGGACCAACACCGATACGGCCAAGGCGGAGGCCCTGGCCAGCCAGCTCGAGCAGTTGGGTGGTCGCCCGTCCGCTCAAATCCGCGCGGCGGAAGCGATGGGACTCGACGCGGGGGCGCGCGCGTTCGTGGCGCGGGAAGGCGCCGCGATTGCCAGCGCGCTCGATCGCGCCGGCCGGGCGCTGCGGACGAATCCGCTGGCGCACGATCCGCTGCAACAGGTCCTCAAGACCCTGCAACCACTGCGCGGCCTCGCGGCGCTCATCGATCTGCCGCCGCTGCCCGACCTGCTGGAGGGCATCGAGCAAGCCATCGGCGAAGTCAGCCGCACGAGCGGTGCGCCGCCACCGGGATCCGGCGACACGATCGCGGAGCTGTTTCAGATGGCGGCGACGTCGATCGCGCACGCGGCACGCGAGGTCGCGGAGCGTGGCCGGCCCGATCCCGAGAGCGCGGAGTTCCGGAAATTCGCGGGGCTGCTCGTGCAATTCATGGAGCGCGAGCCCGACATCGTCCCGATCGAAACCGTCGCCACCATCGTGCGGCGCGGCAGGGCGCCCGTGGGTGAGAGTCCCCGTCCCGCGACGCTGGGACGGCTGGAGCTGGTGAGCCACGGCGAGCATTTGCGCCAGGCCGCGGACTCGCTCGAGCGTGCGTCCAGCGCCACACAGCGCGAGCTGCGCGCGCATACGCTCGCCGGCACCTTCCGGTCGTTGGGCTCGGCGGGAGGAGGTGCCGTCGCCGAACGCGTCGCCGAGTTCGCGCAGGCCGCGCGCGAAGCGGTGACGAGCGGCATCGCCGTCAACCAGCCTGGGCGCTTCGCCGCAGAGGTACGCAAGGCGGGCGAGATTCTCTCGGCATCAGGAACCGGCGACGAAACCGCCACCGCCGCCGCGCTGGCCGCGGTGACACTCGCGCTGCGGCGGCTCGGTGGCGCTCAGCCAAGCCCTCGCGTCTCGGGTGGACGGGCTCCGGTGCTGACCCCGTCCGAGCCGGCGATCGGAGCGGAGTCGGCGACCGACATTGCGGGAACGTGGACGCGATATCAGCAACTGGTCGCGGCCGGCGTTGGACCGGCATCGCTGGAGGAGTTGATTCGCGGCTCGACGCCGAAGCCATCCAATGGCGGCGAGCCCGCCCCCGTCGACATCCGGACGCTGCTGTACAAAGGCGCGCGCGCCCGCGCGCGCGCGCAGGAGCTACGTGAGGCGGCCAGGCGCGCCAGCGGCGACGCCCTCCGCTCCATCATCGACGAAGTCTGCGATCTCGTTGTCCTCGCCATCGAACCCGAGTAACACGCGCCGCTGGTGGGGAGGAGCCTGGCTGCTTGGGCTCGCCATCAGCGTGGCCTTGCTGGCGTGGGTGCTGTACAAAATCGACCCCCGGCAGGTGTGGGCGGACGCGCAGCACGCCAACGGCTGGCTGCTGGTCCTGACCGTTGTCCTCGCGACGTTGACGTTTCCGGTGCGCGCGATCCGCTGGCGACTGATCCTGCGCGATGCCAGAGGCGCGCCGTTCCCTTTCACGCCGCTGTGGCACGCCACGACGATCGGCTTCATGGCGAACAACCTGCTGCCCGCGCGGGCGGGCGAAGTCGCCCGCGCGTACGCCGCGTCGCGCCAGCTGCCGGCTCGCTTCACAACGGCCCTCAGCTCGATTGTCGTCGAGCGCGTGTTCGACGCCCTCCTCATGCTCGGGTTGATGGCGGTCGCGATCGCCACGGCGTCGTTCCCGGCGCAGGCGCAGCTCGGCGGCCGATCACTCTCCGCGATCGCGGTGTCCACGGCCGCGCTCTTCGGACTACTCCTCCTGATTGCGCTGCTCGTCGCGAATCGGCCGGCCCCCTGGCTGGTGCTGGTCGAGCGCAGCGCACGACGCCTGCTGCCGGTGCGCGCCGCGGACCGCGTGGTGCGTGCTTCGGATGGCGTCGTCGAAGGCCTGGTGGTGCTCAAGAGCCCAGGCCGATTCACGGGCGTCGTGTTGTGGTCCCTCGTCCTGTGGCTCATTAACGCCGCCGCATTTGCGGTGTGCTTTCGCGCGTTTGGACTCGACGTTCCGGTCGAATCGGCGCTGCTCCTGCAGGGAATCATCGGCTTCGGCGTCGCGGTGCCCTCGACGCCCAGCTTTATCGGCGTCTTTGAAGCCGCGACGCTCGCGACACTCCAGCTGTACGGGGTGGATTCGAGCCTGGCGGTGAGCTACGCGCTGACCTACCATCTGACGACGTTCCTCCCGATCACGCTCCTCGGCTTGTGGTCGCTGTCGCGCCTCCACCTCCGTCTGGGCGACTTGCGTACCCCCCCCGCCCTCCCCGGAACAGCCGCATGACCGACGCGCTTCGCGTCTGCGCGCACGCGAAGATCAATCTCTTCCTGCGCATTCTCGCGCGCGAATCCTCCGGCTTTCATCAGATCGAAACCGCGTTTGCGCTACTGGAGCTGGCGGACGAGCTGGTCGTAGAGCGAACCGACTCCGGTGTCACGCTCGACGTGGACGGCCCGGACACGGGGCCAGTGGATGAGAACCTCGCGGTGCGGGCCACACGCATGGTGCTGGATGCCACCGGCAATCGTTTCGGCGTGCGTATCAGGCTCACGAAACGGATCCCCGTGCGGGCCGGGTTGGGCGGTGGGTCGAGCGACGGGGCCGCGGCGCTGCATGCCGCGAACGCTCTTGCCGGCAACGCGGTGCCACGCCACGAGCTGCTGCATTTCGCCGCGCGGCTCGGCGCCGATGTGCCGTTCTTCGCGAGCGGCGCCCCCCTGGCTGTGGCGTGGGGGCGAGGCGAGCGCCAGTTCCGCGTCCCTGCCCCGCCATCGTGTCCGGCGCTGATTGCAGCTCCAGCGCTGCACGTGGCGACTCCGGACGCGTACGCCTGGTGGGACGAGCAGCATCGTGCGCCGCCGTCACGCGGCCCGGTGACGCTCGATGCGGACGCGCTGAGCACCTGGGGCAGCATCGGACGTCTGGGCGGCAATGACTTCGAACCGGTGGTGTTCGCGAAACATCCGGAACTGCGCGGGTTATTCGAGCGCCTCGCCGAGACCGGCCCGATCTGGGTGCGCTTGTGCGGGTCGGGCAGCGCCGTGGCCGCTGTCTATAAGAAGGAGAGCGAGCGTAACGATGCCATGCAGCGGCTCAGAGCGCAGCGGCACACGTTGATCGACACGGCGACGCGCGCAGCGCCCCCAGCGCCACCAGCGCCCCCCGAGCGCCTCAGCTCATAGCTTGCGGCGCCGGCCGAAGCGAAACGGTGGCGGAGCGGTGGCGTCGGGCAAGTGGCGGAGTTTGTCATAGCCGCCCGAGCGGGCACCGGCGACGTTGCGCAGGACATCGATCAGCCTCGCGCGGCAGCTCTCCAGGCTCGTGATCTGTTGCTCCAGGATTTCCAGACGGCGGCGGAGAATTTCCACGAGGCGCTTGGATGCCGCGGGACGGTCGGCGTGGCGCAGGAAAAGAATTTCCTTGATGTCGCCAATCGTGAGCCCGCAGTTCTGGAGTTGGCGCACGAGCCGAATCCGGTCCAGCGTGCTAAGGTCATAGATGCGCTGCCGGCTCTTCGTGCGTCCGGGTTCATCCAACAGACCTGATCGCTCGTAGAACCGGATCGCGTCCCGCGTGACGCCACTGCGGGTCGCGACGTCTCCAATTCGTAGACGTTCCATCCGCACGAATGGTATCCTTCGCCGACTATCCAAGATCAAGCAATTATCGGGATTAGTCCCAAAGGACGACCTTTTGACGACCCATCCGCCGGGCGATAGCATTGGCCTTCCCTTGCTCGGGAGGGCAACCTGATGTTGCACGCTCTGTTTGCGTTCGCGCTGCTCGTCGCTCAAACCGATACGTCCAACGCGCAGTGGCCGCCGCTCAAGGTCGTCGACGTGCCGAGCATCTGGTAATTCACCAACGGGATGGAGGTCTCCACGATGCGCGTGTTAGGACGCTCGGTGCTGGTGCTGATGGCCGGACTGCTGCTCGCGGCCACGCCGGCTTCCCCGCCCGGGGATACGCTGCGAGGATTCACGCTGGAATCGTCTAAGACGGAACGGGATTGGGAAACGAAGTTCCGCGCCGTCCCGTCCACCGACTCGCTGCGGTCCTACATGCGGCGGCTGTCCGCGCGTCCGCACCACGTCGGCTCACCGTACGATCGCGACAACGCCGAGTGGATCCTCGCCAAGTTCCAGAGCTTCGGGCTGGACGCGCACATCGAGACCTTCGACGTGCTGTTCCCCACGCCCATCGAGCGTGTCGTCGAGCTCGTGGCGCCGACCAAATTCGTCGCGCAGCTGCGCGAGCCTCCGGTGGCCGGGGACCCCACGTCGGCGCAGCAAAGCGAGCAGCTCCCCACGTACAACGCCTACTCGATCGACGGCGACGTCACGGCGCCGCTGGTGTATGTGAACTACGGCGTCCCGGCCGATTACGAGCGGCTCGAGCGGCTGGGGATCTCGGTGAAAGGCGCGATCGTGATCGCGCGGTACTTCGGCTCCTGGCGCGGTATCAAGCCGAAGGTCGCTGCCGAGCACGGCGCCATCGGCTGCCTGATCTACTCCGATCCGCGCGACGACGGCTACGTGCAGGGCGACACCTACCCGCGCGGACCGTGGCGTCCCCGTTTCGGCGTGCAGCGCGGCAGCGTCATGGAGATGGAAGTGTATCCGGGCGACCCACTCACGCCGGGCGTCGGGGCGACGAAGGACGCGAAGCGCCTCCCGCTCGCTGAAGCGCACACGCTCACCAAGATCCCCGTGCTGCCAATTTCGTACGCCGACGCGCAACCCTTGCTCGCGGCCCTCGGCGGGCCCGTGGCTCCCGATGAGTGGCGCGGCGGTCTCGGCCTCACGTATCACGTGGGACCCGGACCGGCCCGCGTACACCTGCGGGTCAAGTCCGACTGGAGCTTGAAGACGCTGCGCGATGTGATCGCGCGCATCCCCGGCAGCACGGCGCCTGATGAGTGGGTGATCCGCGGCAATCACCACGACGCCTGGGTCAACGGCGCGGAGGACCCGATCTCCGGTCAGTCGCCCCTGCTGGAAGAGGCGCGCGCCCTGGGTGTGCTGCTCAAGCAGGGATGGAAACCCCGCCGCACGATCATCTACGCAGCGTGGGATGGCGAGGAGCCAGCCTTGCTCGGCTCCACGGAGTGGGTCGAGGCGCACGCGGACGAGCTGGCGGCCAAAGCCGTCGCGTACCTGAATACCGATTCGAACGGTCGCGGCTACCTCGGGATGGCCGGCTCGCACTCGTTACAGCGCTTCATCAATGACGTGGCCCGGGACATTGAAGACCCTGAGACGAAGCTCAGTGTCTGGAAGCGCACGGCGCTGCGCGCCATCGCCGACGCGTCCACGGCCGAGCGTCGCCGCGAGATTCGCACCGAGCCCGATCTCCGGATCGGCGCGCTCGGCTCGGGATCGGACTTTTCGCCGTTCCTCCAGCACATCGGCATCGCTTCGCTGAATCTGGGCTACGGCGGCGAGGACGGTGGGGGCATCTATCACTCGATTTACGATGACTTCGCCTGGTACACGAGGTTCGACGACACTTCGTTCGTGTACGGACGCGCTCTCGCGCAGACGGTCGGCACCGCGGTGCTCCGGCTCGCCGATGCCGAGGTCCTCCCGTACGAGTTCACGGGCGTCGCCGAGACGGTGGGGCGCTACGCCAAGGAGGTCGAGAAGTTGTTGCAGGACGAGCAGGAGCAGACGGCGGAGCGCAATCGCGAACTGGATGAAGGGATGTTCGCCGCGACCGCCGATCCGTGGGAGCGGTCGGTGCCGCCGCCCCGACAGGACCCGCCGCCGCACCTCGATTTCTCGCCGCTCGCCAACGCGGTGGATTCGCTCACGCGCGCGGCCGACCGGTACGAGAAGGCGTTCGCCCGCGCGCAGGCGAGCGGCACCGCGTTCGCGCAGTCCGGCGCGGCGGCGCTCAATGCGATCCTGATCCGCACCGAGCGCGCGCTCACGGTTGCGCCGGGCCTCCCGCGACGCCCCTGGTTCCACCATGCCGTCTACGCGCCGGGGTTCTACACGGGCTACGGCGTCAAAACGCTCCCCGGCGTGCGCGAGGCGATCGAGCAGCGCAACTGGAAGGAAGCAGACGCGCAGATCGCGATCGCGGCGAGCGCGCTCAGCGCAGAGGGGGACGTGCTCGGCCGCGCCGCGGCGCAGCTGGAACAGCTCGCCCCCTGATCTGGACCCCAAAAGGGGCAGCAGCTGAGGCTGCTGCCCCTCGTCTTCTAGTGCGAGTTCGCTTTGCGCTGGTGCCGGTTGATGAGTAACTGCCGTAGCGTCACACGAGACGGCGAGCCGCGGACCGCAGCGCTCCCCGCCGCTGATGTCGCAAACCAGGACTGGTCGGACATGCCGCCGTCTCTGATGGCGACTACAAAGTAGGAGTAGTAGTACCAGTACGGGTCGACGTACTGGAACGATGTGGTATTCGAATCCAGCGTGGCGATCGGCCACGGGTCGTCGTAACCGTCGTAGAGCCACACCTGATAACCCTGCTCGACGTTGGAGTTGTCCGTCCACGTAAACTCGATCGTTTCGGCATCGAGTTGGTTGATAGGAAAAGCGGTCGGGGCGGCCGGCGGCTTGGTGCAGGAGCTATCCGATGGCGACTCCCCCACAAGGTTGACCGCGACCACCCGGTAGCAGACCAGCTCCTCGCTCGGCACCGGGTAGTCCCAGAAGGCGGTCCCGTTCAGGCCGGTATTGCCTGCGGCTGTCCAGGTCGCACCGTCGCTCATGCGCTCCACCCGAAATCCTGTTTCGTTGAGGGAAAGTTCGTCAGACCAGAACACACCCACCGTCGTGCTGCCGGCGGGAACGGCATCTGCATAGGTGGGCACTGCCGGGGCGGAGATCGCAACGACGACTGGCTCGCTGTACGCCGAGCCCGACGTTCCACCATCCTTCTTCGCACTCACGAGGTATGTGTACGTGTTGTCAGGCGGCGGCTCGTCGTGATAGCTCGTCGCGTTGGCCGGCAGGTTCGCGATGACAGTCCAGGTGGCGCCCTCGGCGGCACGCTGCACCTCAACGCCATCCTCGACGCCCGAGTTGTCCGTCCACGTGAGATTCACGCCTGTGCCCGCGAGACTCGCCCGCAGGTCGCTGGGCGCGGCCGGCACCGCCGTGCAGGCGACATTCGAGGGGTCAGAGTCGCCGTACACGTTGGACGCGAACACACGATAACAGGCGGGTTGCTCGGGGGCGATGCCGTAGTCGTACAGCGACGTATTGTTGGCGCCGAACGTAGCGATAGTCGTCCAGGGGCCACCGACGGTGCTCGCCCGCTCGATGCGGAAGGCGCTCTCGTCTGACGAATTGTCCGTCCAATCCACCCGGATCAAACCGAAGTAGGGGGCGGCGCGGACCGCCGACGGCGCGGCGGGCACCGGAGCACGCGGCGTGGTCGCGCAGGCCACGCTCGAGAAATCGGAGTAGTTGTTCTTGCGGCCCGTCGTCCGGAACGCGCGAACCTCATAGCAGTACTGCGCCGAGCCCGCGACTCCATAGTCGCCGTAGCTCGTGGCACGCGGTCCCGTCGTGGCGTAGAGCGAGAAGCTGCCGGCGGGCCCGGTGGTAGAGCGGTAGACTTCGAACCCCGTCTCGCTGGTGGAGTTGTCCTGCCAGATCAGGTTGATCTGGTTGAACGCGACAGCGGTGGCCGTGAGACTCCCCGGTGGGCTCACCACCATGAAAGAGGGCGCGAATGCCTCGCGCCCGCCGTCACAGGCGCTCAATAAGACGAGCAAAACCACGTAGGCCCAGTATTCGCGACGCCAAGCCATAGGGACTCCCCTTTACAATCGGTTCATGAGGCTACCACTTGTACGCTTGCCAACCGTTAGGCCGGCGTTAGATGGTCAAGCTGCAGCTGCTGGGATCGCTGGATCTGCTCGACGCCGGTCGCGACGTTTCCCCCGTATTGCGCCGGCCCAAGAGCCTCGCGCTCCTGGCGTACCTCGCCACGGCGCGCCCGCGCGGCTTTCACCGGCGGGACACCCTGCTCACGCTGTTCTGGCCCGATCTCGACCAGTCCCACGCGCGCAACTCGCTCCGGCAAACCATCCACTCCCTGCGCCACACCCTTGGCGCCGGAACCATCGCGGGTCGCGGTGAAGAAGAGTTGAGCGTTGACCGATCACGCGTGTGGTGCGATGTCGTCCAGTTCGAGGACCACCTCGAGGCAGGAGACCCACGGGCCGCGGTGTCTCTGTATCGCGGCGAGCTGCTCTGCGGCTTTCATATGTCCGGCGGGAGTGATTTCGAGCACTGGCTCGATCAAGAGCGAAAGTACCTGGCGAAGCGAGCCATCGCCGCGACGCTCGAGCTCTCGAAGGAGGCGGAGCGCGCCGGCGACTTCGTCGCCGCTGGGCGTTGGACGAAGCGGGCCACCGAGATGGGCCCCTACGACGAAAGTGCGCTGCGTCGCTTGCTCCGGCTCCTCGATCACGCAGGGCGCCGCGCCGACGCCGTACGCGAATACGAGGAGTTCGCAGACCGATTGGCGCTCGACCTCGAGGTTGCGCCGTCGCCCGAGACCCGTGCCCTGGTCACCACGATTCGCGCGCGCGTCGAGCCGACGCTGTTCGTTTCGGCTGGAACCCTGATCTCGCAACCGACCGTTGCGGCGAATCAGGGCGCAGCACGCGCGGCGAACACCGCGCGAGCGTCGGCCAGTGTTCGCAGCGTGCTTTCGCGCTCGCTGGGCGTATTCCAGGCGGTGCTCGCCCGCGTGAGCGCCTCCATCCGCTCGATCCAGCGCACGAAGAACCCGGCATCGTCAGAAGAGCGGACCGGTTCGTCGCCGACCGCCACGTAGATCGGGCTGGTCGATGCGAACGGATACAGATCGAGCACCGGCGTCCTGGCCCGATCGCTGTAGGCGCGCAGCACATACCAGCCACTCCCATTCACGGGCACGAACACCGTATCGGCCGCCGTCATCCGATCGGCGGCGAGCGGCACCGTCGCGACGACCTTCCCATTGCCGATGATCTCCAGATGATCAACCGGCACGTTCGATCGTAGCCTCACGACCGCCCTGAGCTGACGCATCGCAGCCGAGGTCTTGATCTCCTCCCCAATCCCGCGACCCGCGAGCGAGAACTCGAGCACCGGCCCATTCGTCACGAACGTCCGTCCCGCTTTGAGTCCCGCCAGCCAGCTCCGCTGATCGAGCGCGGCACCCGAGTGCACGAACACGCGCACCAGGCCTGGTGGGCCACGCAGGCTGGCGAAATTCGGGAAGGCATCAGTCCCAGCGGCGGCTGGTAACCGGAATCCACAGTTGAGCAGGCGATACCAAATCTCCGAGGTGATGAGATGGTCCGAGTATCCCATGACCTCGAGGTAGTCGACCTTACCGAGGGCGACGTCGACTGGCAGCTCGTAGAGCAGTGGTGCGGCCGTGTCGGCGGGATCGGGCCTCGTATCGAACGGATGGACGTACCCGACCAGGCCACCCTGGGCATGCGCGAGATCGGCGACCGCGGCGTTCGTCAATCCGAGACTCGCCGCCGCGGTGTTGGGATAGCCGGCGTACTCCGGGAGCAAATAGTGCGACCGCAGACCGAGCAGTCCGATGTGGCCCCAGACGCTGGTGTGAAACTCCTGCGCGTGCATAAGAAGGAAGGTGGCGGTCGATACCGGATCCGCGTCGGTGCGGAAGTAGGCGATATCCGGAATCCGTTGTTCCTTGTTCACGATCAGGTTTAGGACGACATGCAGGTCCTCGGCGCGCGCCTGGAACGCGAGATGCTGCGGCGTGTTGCGATAGGCGCCGCCGTAGTTCATGTGCACGTGCACGTCCCCGCTCCACCATCCCTGTGCTGGAAGGTCGGCGAGGCGCTGGAGAGTAACACGCTGCGTGACTCGCCCACCCGTCGGCACGTTCACGTCGGCACGAAACACCCGATACTCGGGGCCGCGCCACACCTCCACATGTATCTGGCCCGCTGGAACCGTCAACTCGCTGGAGCCCGGCGAGTGGAAATACGAATACTCGAATTGCCGCTCGGAGCGATCGAACGCCTCATCCGCATGCCGCCACGCATCATCGGGTGCGTAGCCGCGACCTTCAGCCGTCGTGACCGCAACCCGCGCCGCCAACGGACGACCGGCGCGATCGACGACGTTCAGTCTGAGACGGCCCACCGGACCCTTGTAGCGCCGCTCGCGCGCTACGACCTGGTGCTTTTCGCCTCCGGGCACATCGATTGTCCACAACGACGTATTGCCACCTTCGTTGGAGCTGTAGACGATGCGCTTGCCGTCATGTGACCAGCGCGGCGCTGTAGCATCGAATTCGCCATACGTGAGCGGAAAGGGATCTCCGCCCTCGCTCGTCATGAGCCACAACTGATTCCATTGGCGGCCGAGGTAGGAGCTGTACACGACGCGCGTACCGTCGGGCGACCAGTCGGGACGAGCTTTCCACGTCGTCTCTTCGTAGCGCAGCTCGCGCATGACCGCACCGCTCCCGGGGCGCGCGTCCATGCGCCAAAAGCCTCCCGTGCCGTGAATGTGCCCGCGATTGGAGACGACAATGAGCTCTTTGCCGTCCGGCGACCACGTCGGCGAGATGTAGTGATCCCACGTGCTGTAGTAGTAGCGCGGCAGATGGCTGTCGTTTTCCTCCGTAATCCGTAGGGGCGCAGCAAGCTGCGCCCCTACATCGGGCACGGCGGGACTCAGGATGAACACGTGCCAGCGCCCAACATAGACCGATGAGACGAACGCGATACGCGTTCCGTCAGGCGACCATCGCGGCTCGACGTTGACCGCCTTGTTGCTGGTGAGCGGCGTGATGTTTCCCGATGCGAGATCCAGCAACTCCAGCTCGATCGCATCGTGCGCGTAGCGCGCGAACACGACCGAGGCTCCGTCGGGCGACCAGTCCGGTTGGTAGTCGTATACCGGGCCCGAGGTGAGCTGGACGGCCGTGTCCGACCCAATCCGCTGGCGCCACAGCCACCCTTGCATGGAGTAGATCAGCTCGTTGCCGTCCGGCGACCAGGTCGCCGAGCTGGGGCCACTGGTCGCCTGCGGCACGTACATCTCGCGCCAGTAGTAGGCGTGGGGGAGGTCGACCTGTTTGAGGACTGGTGATCGTTGTGCATGGCACGGGGTGATCAGAAGGGGGGCAGCCGTAAACAATAGGGGCGCAGCATGCTGCGCCCCTACCCACAACGCGACGCCGATCACCAATCGTCGATCCATCAGCGCAACTCGTCGATCCATCGCTCGATCGATGCGCGCAGCATGGGCAGCGGTACGGCGCCGTTCTCCAGCACGCGATCGTGAAACGCTCGGATATCGAAGCGTTTGCCGAGCCGCTGCAGCGCCAGGGCCCGCAGCCCCCGGATCTCCAGCCGGCCGAGGCCGTATGCCAAGCCCTGCGCCGGCCACACCGGGTAGCGATCGACCCCGACTTCCGCGCGCAGCAGCGGGACGTGCGTGTGCTCGCGGATGTAATCGATCGCCTGCTCGCGCGTCCACCCAAACGCGTGGATGCCCGTATCCACCACGAGCAACGCCGCCGAGAGCGTGATGTCGGCGAGCATGCCGAAGCGCGCAGTATCGGACGAATACAACCCCATCTCGTCGGCGAGCTGTTCGGCGTACTCCGCCCACCCCTCGCCCATGCCGGGCGACCAGAAGTAGCGGGCGATCGCCGGGATCGCGTCGCCGCGCTCGAGCGCAATCGTGCCCTGGAGATGGTGGCCGGGGATCGTTTCGTGGAACGACAGCGGCTCGAGATCGGCCCGCGACTTGTGCCGAGGATCGTAGGTCGACAGGTAGTAAATCCCGGGCCTGCTGCCGTCCTCCGCCGGCGGATTCCACTCCCCGACGCTCTCCCGCTCACGGAACGCGGGGTACGGCTCCACCACGAGCGGCGCGCGCGGCAGCCGTCCGAAATACGCGGGGATCGCGTTCTGGGCCCGTGCCAGCGCCGCGCGGGCGCGCGTCAGCATCTCCTCGCGCGTATGGAACGTGGACGCGGTATCGCTGCGCAACCGCTCGAGCAGGCGCGAGACGTCGCTGGTGCCGAAGGACCGGATCGCGATCAGCTGCATGGCATTCTCGAGCTGATCCAGCGTCGCAAGCCCGATCTTGTAGACGGAGTCGGGCGAGAGGGTCAGGCCGGTCGTGG
Source organism: Gemmatimonadota bacterium (assembly GCA_046728135.1). Classification (GTDB taxonomy): domain Bacteria; phylum Gemmatimonadota; class Gemmatimonadetes; order Gemmatimonadales; family GWC2-71-9; genus 20CM-2-65-7. The sequence goes on from JBKPDZ010000024.1 coordinate 19,089, forward strand.
CGCGAATGCTGGCGCGATAGCAGTCGAGGCCGTGCGGGTTGGCGGAGACCCCGATCTCTTCGCGGGCGTGGTCGAGATACTCGGCGGCCAGGAAATCGCGATACTGGCGTACCGCGGGAAAGATCTCCTGCTCGATGACCCGCCCCAGCTCGGCGACGAACTCCGGGGTCGAGTCGCGGCGCGCGGGATCGTAGAGTAGCGAGCCGGTGACGGGCGTGGCGAGCAGGGTATCGATGTGCCGAAGCGCAATCTCAACGTTGTGGCGGGGCGCCGTATAGCCTCGGCGCAGCCCTTCCCGGTGATTCGCCATCTCCGTCGCGATGTAGGCGGGTACGGCGCGCCAGCGCGCGAGCGCTTGGCGGCGCGTGTCCTCGGTGCCCACGCTCTGCAGCGTGGCCAGCGCCGTGATGGTCGGCAGCCAACCGCCACCGGTGTGCGCCACGCTCCACAGCTCGAAGCGGCAGACGCGCGTCGCCACGGAGCTCTCGATTGCCTCGCGCATGATTCCGTAGGCGACCGCCTCCGGCCGGCCCTCGAGCCGTCGTGGATTGATGCGTCGGAGCTGCGCCAGCCAGGCGTCTTCGCGGTCCTGCCAGCGCGCCGTTGCGGCCGGTGAGTTGTCGGGCAGCCGGTCGTGCGGTCCCTTCGCCACGCCGTCAAGCGTCGCTTCGTCGGGATGGCGGTCGAAGTAGGCGGCGAGATACGAGTCGGCAAGTTGCCGAACGCGGAGCGGCAATGAATCGGGGGCCGGGGGGGCCGGGTTCCCCTGCAGCACAAGCACGAGTGCGAGAATCATGCTGTGAGATACAGCCGTTTGGGGTCCAGCACTTCGCGGAGCAGCTGCAGCTCCGCGGGGGTGGGTGGATCGAGGCGATCCAAATCCGGCTTGGCTCGCAGCCTCCAGCCGACGCCGGCTTTGACCTCGGCGGCTTCCACGCCTGGGTACAGCGCCGCGAGGACCAGCTCTCCCTTCTCATCCGGCTCCAGCACTCCCTTGTCGGTGATCACGCGCTTCACCCGCTGCCCCGGACTCGTGAGAAAATCGATGCGCTCGGGGAACGCACGCGGCGCAAGCTTCGCGACGATCAGGATGCGCCGCGCGTGCAGCGCGATCTCCGCGGCGCCCCCCGACCCCGGCAAGCGCACTTTCGGCCGCTGATAATCGCCGATGACCGTCGTATTGATATTGCCGTGGCGATCCACCTGCGCGCCCCCCAAAAACCCCACCTCGATGCGGCCGTTCTGGAGAAACAGCTGAAACACGTCGGCCATGCCGCACACCATCAACGAGCCGGTGACGAGCGCCGGATCGCCGATCGAAACGGGCAGCCGCGAGGGCGTCGCGCCCACGGCGCCCGATTCGTAGATCAAGACGAGATTCGGGGCGTGCGTGCGGCGCGCCAGATTGCACGCGAGGTTCGGGAGCCCGATCCCCACGAAGACGACCTCGCCGTCGGCGAGCTCGCGCGCGGCGACGGACGCCATCATTTCGTCGGCGGTGTAGTCAGAAGCCGTAGTTCACTCCCGCCGAGCGCTGCTCGCCCGCCTTGAGCCGCTCGCGCAGCCGCGGCTGCTTCTCCATGTATTCGGCGCGATCTTGCACGCCATAGACGAATTCGTCGAGATAGCTCGCGAGCCCGGCGCGCTCGCGGGAGATGGCCTCCCAGCCGACGTAGAAGTCGTTGTCGCGGTCGTAATGGCCCTGCGCGTAGGACGGATGCGCGCCCCAGGGCTCGACCACGACGGCGCTCACGATCAACGCGGGAATGAGCGTGCGATTGGGGTCCGAGCGAATCACGCGTTCGTCGACCAGCTCTTCGACGACGACGATCACGCGCTCCGACGCGAACGCCGCTTCCTTCTGGACGCCGAGCAGTCCCCAGATCTG
>JBKPDZ010000025.1:0-15012 GCA_046728135.1 Gemmatimonadota bacterium
AAACAGGTCGACCTCGTCGCCGAAGCACTGGCTGAGGAGATGACAGCCCGGCGCGAGCAGCCGCTGTATGGGCCGCCGGCCGGACTGGCAAGCCATCCAGTTGCGGCTGTCCGTCTCTTGTTACGGCGGCTGGCGCTGACGCCGGCGATGGGCAAGCGCAAAGTCTTCATCGTCGGCGATGCAGAGCGGCTGATACCGCAGCTGGGAACCGAAGTCGCCGCGAACGCGCTGCTCAAGGCGCTGGAGGAACCGCCGGCCGACTCGACGATCATCATTACGGCGGCGGATCCGAACGCCCTGCTTGCAACTGTTTTGTCACGTGTTGTGCCCGTTCGTGTGGCGCGAATCGCCGACAGTGACGTGACAGCTTTCGCGCAGCAAGTGCTCGGGATTACGAGCAAAGCAGAACTGGCACAACGAGTTACAGCAGCTGAAGGATGCATTGGCAAGCTCTTTGCGATGATACCCGTCCGTTCGGGGCAATTGGGCGGAAGCGGAGACCAGGCAGGGCGCTTCCTCGAGGCTCCGTGGCTGTTTGCGCTTGGGCAGGTGCCGTTTCAGGCGCGCGGGGGCTTCACCGACATGCTCGATTCGCTGGCGAATCAGCTGCGCAGCGAGGCTCAGCGTGGCGGCGAGACCGGGAAGCTCGTGGAGGCGATCGCGTTGGTGCTGGACGCGCGGGACCTCGCGCAGGGCAATGTGAACCCGCAGCTTCTCGCGGCCGTATTGGCCGAGGACCTGCAGGCGACGCGGCGGTCATGAAACTGTCACACGTGGATCAGGCCGGCCGCGCCCGGATGGTGGATGTCGGCGACAAGCCGTTGATGGATCGGACCGCGGTCGCCACGGGCACGATTCGGATGTCGCCGGACGCGTTCCGGCAGGTAGCCGAACAGGCCGTCGCGAAGGGCGACGTCCTGGCAGTGAGCGAAATCGCCGGAACGATGGCGGCGAAGCGGACGGCGGAGCTGATCCCGCTCTGCCATCCACTCGGTCTCGACCACGTGGAGGTCGAGGCCAGTCTTGCGGACTCAGTGCCCGGCGTGCTCGTACGGGCGAAGGTGCGGACGGTTGGTCGAACGGGCGTGGAAATGGAAGCGTTAACGGCGGTCGCCGTGGCATTGCTGACCGTCTACGACATGGTCAAGGCCGTCGATAGCAGCATGGTGATCGGAGATGTGCAGCTCGTGGAGAAGCAAAAGGCTCCACGCGATGATTGACGGTTGCTTGACGTAGGCGTCGCATGCTTGATACGCAGGAAGGCATGGAAAGGGAGGAGTATGCAAGCGAAAACTCAACGTCTGGTAGTGCGCGGCGGAATCCTCGTGCTGGCCGCTCTGCTCGTCAGTACCGTGGGCGGGTGGGCCGGTGGCACGACAACTGATGCCGAACGAGCCCCGGCTTCTGGCTCGGAGGTCCTCGGCGAACTGCGGTCGCTGCGGCAGCAGCTCGACGCCAAGCAGGGCGAGCTCGAAGTCGCCCGGCTCCAGCTCGACCGCGTCAACGCGATCATGCAGTACTCGACACACTACCGCCTGCCGGCCGATATGGCGACGGCGGTCTATGACGTCGCGCTCAGCGAGGGGATCGATCCCGGTCTTGCCTTCCGGCTGGTCAAGGTCGAATCGGGGTTCAATCCCCGGGCCATCAGCCACGTCGGCGCGGTCGGTCTGACCCAGGTCCTGCCGAGCACGGCCCGACTCTACGAGCCCGGGCTGACGACGCAGCAGCTGTATGACCGTGATACGAACTTGCGGATTGGGTTCCGGTACCTGCGGGACCTGCTGGACCGCTATCCGGCCAACATGCAGCTGGCGCTACTCGCCTATAACCGCGGCCCCGCGAAGGTCGAGCAGCTGCTGGGCGCCGGTCGCGATCCCGCGAACGGCTATGAAGTCGAAGTCATGAAGGGATTCCGGCACCACTAACCTCGGGTGCCGGGGGGTAGGCTACCGGCTCGGAATCAGCAGGACGTCCCCGGGCCGGATCACGCTCCGCATCGTCAGATCGTTCGCTTCGAGCAGCGCCATCAGTCCGATGCCGTGCTGCTTGGCGATGCCACTGGCGGTCTCGCCAGCGGCGACCCGATGGCGCGTGCTATCCGAGTCGCTCATCGCGCGATAACGGCTCGAGACCCGACGGACCCGAGGCTCCGGCGGATTGCTCCAGGCGCCGCGCGGTACGACGCGCCCGCTCATCGGCACGATGACCCGCTGACCCACACGCAGGGCGTGCGTCCGGAGGCGGGGATTGGCGGCCTGCAACATCGTCACGGTCACCTTGTAGCGCTGCGCGATGCTCGAGAGCGTCTGCCCATACGTCACGTAGTGGTCCACGAACGTGATGCGCTCATTGACCGGCAAGTCGTTATACCGCTCGGCCACGACGGCGCCCGTGCCCCGCGGCACGCGTACGACGACGCCGCGCCCCGGCGGTGTGATGCCGCGAACGAATTGCGGATTCAGCTCGAGCAGGGCAGCCACGCTCGTGTCCGCCAGGCGCGCCAACACATCGAGACCTGTCGCGTCGGGCACGGACACTTCATCGAACACGAGCGGCGGCAGTCGCTGGATGTCAGTGAAGCCATAGCGCGAGGGCTGCTTTGCGATGAGCGCTGCGGCGATGAGTTTTGGCACGTAGTCCCGCGTCTCGCGACGCAGGTTGCGGCGGTCCGCGATCTGGAAGAACGTCTGGTCATCCACCGAATCTGACTCACCCCCACCTGGGAGGCGGCGGATCGCCCGCTCGATGCGGCCCGCGCCGGCGTTATAGGCCGCCGCCGCGAGATAGACGCTCCCCAGACGCTGGACGAGATCCTGCAAGTGATTCACGGCGGCGTCGGTGGCTTTGAAGGGGTCGCGTCGCTCATCCACCCAGGGGTCGATCAGCAGGCCGTAGCCACGCCCCGTCGACGTCATGAACTGCCACATCCCCACCGCCCGCGCACGACTGACCGCCGTGTTTGAGAGCCCACTTTCGATGAGCGTCAAGTACACGAGGTCTTCGGGGAGGCGCCGCGCGCGCAGCTTCTCGCGGATCATGCCCTCATAGCGGCCCAGCCGCGAGAGCCAGATCTCGAACCGGTCCCGGGAGTCGAGCTGGAAGAACTCGAGGTACTCGAGCACGCGGCGGTTGCCGGCGAAGTTCGCCACGTCGATGTCGAAGGTCGCGGTCGCGTCGTTGCCGAAGAGATTCTGCGCTTCCTGGCGGACATCCTCACCGCGCACCGAGACGTTGGTGCGGGGGGGCGGCAGCGAGTCGGCCGAATGCTGGTGCAGGCTGTCGAGGGCCGATTGATCGGCGGCGGAGTCCTGTTCCACCCGGGCCAGCGCCGTGCCGAGCTGCACTGCGGAGCTGTCACGCGCCGCGGGCTGCGTCGGCATGGGCTCGGGCACCGGCGGAGCGGCCGCTCGAACAATAGGGTGCCCCCCGCAGCCCGCGATCGCGGCTGCGCACGTCAGCAAGAGTCCAAGGACGGTCAAACGTCTCATCGTGTCGCCAAGTAATTCCCGAGTAAACGGTTTGTCGCATTCAATACTGCAAGCGCCGCGCCACGGGGCGGATCGACTTCCGTCAAGCAGGAGCCTACCAGCCGCGTCGGCTCTTTCGCGCGCGCCGACAACGAAACGATCACCACGGTCGCATCGAACGCCCGCACCGCCTTGACACCCAGGAGCTCGAACGTGAGGTGCGGCTGGACCGCTTGCTCCAAGGCGTTCACGGCCGCAACCGCACAACAACGGAGCTCACCGGTCTGCGACGAGACGCCGTCCGATGCACCTTCGAACCGCCGGCCGTCCGACCACGTCAACACGACTTTTGCCCGACACCGGCCGTTCGCCAGGCGCTGAAAACCGAACTCCTGAAATCGCAGGCGCTCCTCGGGCACGCCGTACCTCAGTCGAAGCGGACTTCGATTTGCTGCTTCACGCCGGCGTCCTGCGTCGCCTCGACTACGTCGACCTCGAGGCGCGGACGTCCTTGCGCGTCGCGCTCGGCGGAGATGAGCAGGATCAGACCGCTGTCGAACTCCACCTTCACATGCCGGACGTCCGACCGCACGGTCACATGTTTGACCGTCTCGCCCCGGAGCCGCGTCACCGCCCCGACCACGCGCCGCAGATCTTGCAGATCCGCGGTGCTCACGCCAGACGCTCCGCGAGCAGCTGCGAGAGCGCAGCGTCGGAAATGCGCTCGGCCTGGATGAACAGCGACGACTTCGAGGTGGCCTCCAGCGGATACGGCGTCCAGAACGACCGGCGCCGACCCGGGAGTGGCTCAGACGCGGCGCGAAACGACAACACCAACTGCCAAGCGGCCGTATTCGCACGACGCTCGGCAACCGCGTCCACATGCCAAACCTGGTCCCCGTGCGCTATCACTCGCCATGACATGGCTCACCTCGAGCGCGAGAATGGGCGCAAAGGGGCCCCAATATGAGGCTTAGATGCTTCCCAGTCAATGGTTTAAGCTTGCTTCAGTCGTCGCGGGTAACGTACGCCCGGAAGCGAGTCGCCAAGTCTCGCGTGACCGGTCCCGCCACACCCTTCCCGATGGCGCGACCGTCGAGTTTGGAGATTCCCACGATTTCCGCGGCAGTTCCGGTGAGAAAGACCTCGTCGGCCGTGTAGAGATCGTAGCGGTTCATGGGCAGTTCTTCGATGCCGTATCCGGCCTCGCGACCCAGTTCGATCACCGTATCGCGCGTGACGCCGCGCAGGATTCCCGTGTACGGCGGGGGCGTACGCAGTGTGCTGTTGGACACCGCAAAGAGATTCATCCCACTCGCCTCGGCCACGTAGCCCGCGGAATCGAGCATGATGACTTCGTCGACGCCGGCGGCGATCCCTTCGACCTTGGCGAGAATGTGGGAGAGGTAGTTCAGTGACTTGACGCGGGGCGAGAGCGCTTCGCGGTGATGAATCGGCGTGGCGGCGGTCACTGCGGTCAAACCTTTTTCGTACCGGTCCTGCGGCCACAGTTTGATCGTATCGAAGATGCAGAACACGGTGGGCTTAGGGCATTTCCGGGGATCCAGGCCCAAGTCCCCGACGCCCCGCGTCACTACCAATCGAATGTAGTTCTCCTTGATCCCGCTCCGCTGGACCCCTTCCTCGACCATGCGCGCCATGGCGTCGCGCGCTACGGGGATCTCGAGCCAGATGGCCTTGGCGGATGCGTAGAGACGATCGAGGTGGGCATCGAGCCGGAAGGTGCGGCCGCCGTAAGCACGGATGCCCTCGAAGACGCCGTCGCCATAAAGGAGGCCGTGGTCGAATACAGAAACGACCGCGCTGCCGCGGTCGTACCACGTCCCATCGATCCACACGATGGAGGGCATCGGAGGGAATTTGCCTCCGATGCCCTCACCTGACAACGGGGGGTAGGGCGCCTGCCCCCAAGCCCTCAGCTGTGCTCGTTATCGTCGTCGCGGCCATCGTGGTTGTCATCACGGAACGCGTCGATCGACGCCTGAATCCGATCCTTCACGACGCCCTCATTGGGCTGGCCCTTGTTAGCGGACGCCGGATCGACGAGCGCCGTTCCAGCGGCATTCACGAACCAGCTCGCCACATCGATCCGCAACGTTACGTTGGCCAGCTGGCCTTCGGTGACCGTCAACGGGGGCGACAGTATCACCTCCTGGCTCGCATCCAGATCCGACGTGAAGATGAAGTCGGTGCGGGTACCCGCCTTGCTGTAGATCCCCATGACGCGGATCGACACGCCGTCGAACTTCGGGTTGGCGGCGATGAACGCCGCATCGTCCGTCGACTCGGGCTTGTGGATCTTGAATTCGAGCTCGTCGTACATGCCGGCCGGGGCATCGATCGAGACAACAGCCTCAGTGGCCGTGGAGCCAAGTGGCAGCGATACCAGCGTCGTGCCAGTCTCGAACTCGTCGCAGTCGCCGTTGCCTGCGATGGCGTCACAGGCAGCGGCCTCGACGCGCTTCAGCTCGATTTCGCGTAACACGACCTGGACACTGCGCAGAATGATCGTGTCGTTTCCGAGCGTGATCATTGTACTGTCTCCGGCGGTAACGACGGCCGGAGAGCTCGGGACCCCCGAGAGACTCGGGCTGGCGAGGGCCGCGGTCGGACGAACCGACGACACAGCGAGAGACAGCCGGCCGCCCGCGCTGTCCGAGCACGCGGTGAGTACCGCGGTACCCTGCAGTGCGCTGATAAGACTGAGCCTGCTACTCATGAACTCCTCCCGTGCAATGTTCTGGGCGTGAACGGCGTGTGCGCAGAACGGGGAGGCAATCGGGTACCAGTTGGAAGTTCTTGAATCAACGTCTGTTGTGTCTTCATGGGCGGTCCGGCTTGTCTTGAGGCGGGCGGTGCTGGATCGAAACGAGTCAGGTGGTGAGCCGCTCCGCGGCCCGCAGCGCGCCGATTTGACGGTACGACGCAGCCGCGCGTTCACGCGCCGCGCGCGCGCCCTCCGCGTCGCCGACGGCCGCAAGGGAGACACCGAGATCCCGCTCGATGTCGGCGAGCGTGACCTTACTGCCGATTTGTGCTGCGAGCTCAGCGGCTCTCCGAAGGAGCGACACCGCGGCGTCGAAGTCTCGCCGTGCACGCGCGACGGCGGCCTGGACACGCCAGACCTCAGGCAATCCAGTCCGAAACCCGAGGCGCGTGTAGCGCTCTTCGGCTCGCTGGAGCTCGGCGCGCGCGAACGCGGGGTCGCCGAGGACGACGTGGAGCTCCGCGCGGCCGGTGGAAGCCAGCGCGATCAACGGTTCGTCACCGACGCGCGTGGCAAGTCGCACCGCCTCTTCCGCAGCCCCCAACGCTGCTTGCGCATTCCCTTGATCCCGCAGACTAATCCCGATGTTGTGATAGGTCTCGGCCATCCCGCGCAGATTCCCCACCTGCTGGTAGGCGATCAACGCGAGCCGATAGCTGGCGAGCGCGGCTTCAGAATCCCCGCTGATGTTGGCGAGAATGCCGAGGTTGTTCAGAGCGCGGGCCTCGGCGGTGTGGTCGCCAAGCGAGCGAGCCATTTCGAGGGCTGCCCCAAAATGCGTTTCTGCCTCGGCGACTTCGCCGCGCCGCAGCGCGATGGCTCCCCGGTAATTGCGCGCCCGCAGCTCGGCGTGAGATTCGCCATGCGCCCGCGCGAGGGTACCGGCAAGCTCCGCCCACCGTGCGGCCTCGGCGAGATTGCCCAAACGGCCATTGGCCTCGGCGGCGAGCAGCGCACTACGGGTGCGCCCTTCTCGCACGGCGGCCGGCAGGCGGTCCAGGGCGTCGAGAGCATCGCGATGCCGCCCCGCCGCAGACCACCGCTCGAGCTCGCGGAAGAATGCCCATTCATCGGCCCAAGAGCCGCCGATCTCAGTCGTCACGGGCCATTACCAGGCGATAGCGTACTCGGTGAACGAGAGGATGTTGGCGTCGATCTCGTCGAGCTCCTCGAACTTGACGGACCCCTGGCGGAACCAGGGTGCCGTGGCGCTCTCTCGCCGCCAAAGATCGAGCGAGTGCTCGATCGTCGTATCGGCGGCATTGATCACGCCATCGCCGTTGAAGTCGTGGTCTGCATACAGGTAATGGAACTTGAGCCGTGCCGGTTGATTGGGATTGAATACCAGTCCCGCCGGCTCGAAGCGCACGGAAAACCGGCTGGGATCGACGACCGTGATGGTGATGAGAATCGAGTCGCCGGCCTGGAAGGCGCTGCCATCCGGTTTGCGCAGCAATGCATCGCCGGGCACCTCGAAGCGCACGAAGTCCTCTGTGCTGTCGGCGGGAGGCCGGTACCCTATGCGAATCTCCCGCCCGTCGCCGACCTTCGCCCAAACATGGGCGACGGTCGAATCAAGCGACGGCGCGCCTGCGTCCTCCACCAAGATGTGTAGCTGGGCAGCCGGCACGCCGGGCGCGGTGCTGTCGGTACAGCTCAGCACGGCCGCGGCGCTACAGATCAACAAGAATCGACGTATCACGAACGTCCCCGTGAGAGAGGTTCGCCTGAAGTCCACTGCATGGCACAGACCACGCAACGTCGTTGCCGTCACGGCACTTGGCCGACTTCAGGTGGACTACGGCGGATCACTTGACTCACTCTGAGACAGGGTCCTCGGCTGCATCGTCGCCACTCTCGAGCAGCCGTTGGAGCCTGGATCTCGAGATTCCCAGGCGTCGCGCTGCTTCCGAGCGATTGCCACCTGTCGCCTGCAGCATCGTGCGCGCTGCGGCGCGCACAATGTCCTCCAGGCGCGCCGGAAAGGGCAGCTCGCCCGTGGACGCGACGGGCGCGGCCGGCGCCAATTCCCCGATATCCAAATTCCCGGGCGGCGAGAGCAGCACGGCGCGCTCGATCGCATTGCGCAGCTCGCGCACGTTGCCCGGCCATGCATGGGCGAGCAGTGTACGCCGGACCTCCAGGTTCAGCGGCGGCTCTGGAACGCGGTATTGGGCGCTGAACCGTTTCAGGAAGGCCTCGGCCAGCAACACCACGTCATCACCGCGTTCGCGCAGCGGCGGCAGGTGCAGACTGACCACGTTGAGCCGGTAATACAGGTCCTCGCGAAAGCGCCCCTCGCGAACTTCGGTCATCAGCTCCGCGTTCGTCGCCGCGATGATCCGTACGTCGACCTGGCGGCTTGTCGTCGACCCCAGGCGGCGAGTGGTTTTTTCTTCGAGGGCGCGCAGCAGCTTGGCCTGGAGCTCCAGCGCGAGGCGATTGATTTCATCGAGCAGCAGCGTGCCGCCATCGGCGGCTTCGAACAGGCCAGGCTTGGCGGTCTTGGCGTCCGTGAACGCACCCCGCTCGTGACCAAACAGCTCGCTCTCGAGCAGTTGGGCGGGAATCGCCGCACAATTGAGCTCGACAAACGGGGCAGCGGCACGCGGGCCTCCGTAATGCAGCGCGCGGGCGAGCAGCTCCTTGCCCGTGCCGGTCTCGCCAGTGATGAGGACGGTCGCGTCGGCGTGCGGCAGCACGCGTGCCGCGCGCTCGAGGGTTGCGCGCCATGCGACACTCGCGCCTATAATCTCTCGGAACGCGTGGGCCTCGGCCTCCAGATGTACCAGGCTCGCGCGCGCCACCATCGCACGGCGACGGCTCAGGGCCGCCGCGACGAAATCGCGGAGCGCGTCCCGATCCTCGGGCAGGGCGAAGTAGTCGGCGGCGCCGGCTCCGACCGCCTGCGCGGCCACGCGATGGCTCGTCGCGGCACCGACGGCGGCGATCGGGATGTCGGATGGCACGGAGAGTCGATTGATGAACGAGGGGAGATCGGGCTCGCTACCGCCCGCGGCAATCAGCACGACTGCGGCGCCCGGGGGAGGAGTCGCGGGCGGCTCGCCCTCCGCCGGGCGCCATTCGGCCAGTGGAACCTCCAGCTCCTTCGCCAACACCAGCCAGAAGTCGCTGAAAGAATCCGTGAGGCGAACGATCAGCAGCGTGATCTCAGGTATGTGCACAATGACTGGATGTTCGCTGGATCTGTATGATGCTGTGATGAAGAACCGATGTCCGTATGAGCCGGCCGGGGATCGAACCCGGGACCTACGGATTAAAAGTCCGTTGCTCTACCAACTGAGCTACCGGCTCCTATTTACTGCGTCAAAGGTAAACCGTCGAAAGACAGCGTCAAAATGACGACGTCAAATCAACGGCGTCGAAGGAGGCGTCAAAAGACACGGTGAATGCGTAAAATCGGTGACGCCTCTTGCCTCTTGGAGGCGATCATGCCCAACCGATAAATGGGGAGGTGTACGTCGTTTATTCGACGTCTCTTTCGACGTCCTTCATTAGACGCCTTCCATTCGACGCGGTTCATTTGACGCCTCTCATTTGACGCCTCTACTTTCCAGCCCATGGCCTCCCCGATTACCAGTGTTTCAGATACGGCCAGATGGGTAGCGATGTATCGAGCGATGGAGAGCGACCGTCCAGACGCTCTATTCCGTGATCCGTACGCGCGCCGTCTGGCAGGTCAAGCCGGCCAGCAGATCCTCGAATCAATGCCTCAAGGCCGCAGATGGGCCTGGCCGATGATCGTCCGGACGGCAGTGATGGACGAAATCATCATGCGCCAGGTGCGCGAAGCAGGCGTGGACACCATCTTGAACCTCGCCGCCGGTCTCGACGCTCGCCCGTACCGCCTCGATCTCCCGTCGCAGCTGCACTGGATCGACGTGGACCTGGAGGGAATCCTGTCTTACAAGGAAGCGGCGCTGTCGAGCGAGCGGCCGCGCTGCCGCGTGGAGTTCGTTCGTGCCGACATGACCGATCACGCGGCCCGACGCCCGCTCTTGCAGCGCGTTGGCGCCGGCGCCAAACGCGCGCTGGTGATCTCCGAAGGGCTGCTCGTGTATCTCACGCCCGAAGACGTCACATCGCTTGCCCAGGATCTTTCCGCGCAACCCGCGTTGCGGTGGTGGTTGATCGACCTGGCCTCACCGGCACTGCTGCAGTTCCTGAGCCGGACGTGGGGCAATCAGCTCCGCTCGGGCAACGCGCCGATGCGGTTCGCGCCCGAGGAAGGCACCGCGTTCTTTACGCCTTCCGGATGGCGCGAGGCGGAGTACCGCACCATGCTCGACGAAGCGCTGCGACTCCACCGCGCACCGAAAATGGCGTGGCTCTGGAGATTCCTCGGACTGTTCGCGTCAAAAAAGCGTCGGCAGGAGTTCCAGCGATTCTCCGGGATTGTCCTGTTCGAAAACAAGAAGGGACGGTAGAGACCAGTAGGGGCGCAGCATGCTGCGCCCCTACTTTGCATCTCATCGTTTCAGACGCTTCCTAGAACAGCCAGCGCACACCCGCCTGCACCTGGCGCGGATCGCCGAGGCCGCTGCGAATCGTGCCGTCAAAGTTGAAGACGAGGTTCCCGTAGGACGGATCGCGGAAGTTGTCGTTGCCCGTTAGGTTGAAGACCTCGACGATCGCCTCGACCTGGCCACGCGCCCCCACCGGAAATGGCCGCGAGAACCGCACATCCCACGAGAAGTACGCGTTGTCCTTGCGCAGCGTGTTGCGCTGGATGGCAGTGGTTCCGTCGGGACCGCAGCGGCGATCGTCAGGTGACGTGGCGCGCTGGCCCGCGGGTGGGGCGAACGGATTCCCCGCCCACGGACCGCAGCTCGCCGAGATCGGCTGCGCCGAGTAGTAGCTCACCCGGTTGTCCATGAAAAAGTCGCCCGGGAGCTTGATGAGGGCCCAGCCATTGAAGCGATGGCGCTGATCGCGGTCGCTCCAGTTGTACTCGGGTGCCAGTTCGTTCGCCTTCGCGTAGCGGAACGTAAACGGATCGCGCTCGTTGTCGTCATCCGACTTGTCGAACGACAGCGTGTAGTTGAGCTGGAACTGGAAGTTGGGATCGAGCACCCGCTTCAGGCCAACCGTGACGCCATTGTAGCGCGACTTGGCCGATGATTCGACGGTCGTGAGCGTCGTAATGCCGTTCGATCCCGCCGGCGGCAAACCCGCTGACCACGGGCTCCCAAACGTCGAGTCGTTACGGTTGATGAAGCGCGTGAGGTGATCAGTCCGCGCATGCGTATAGCTGATCATGAGACCCAGGTCGCCGCCTAACTGCCGCTCGTACGCGACCGTGACGTTGAGCGTGCGCGGATTCTGAAAATTCTTGTCGAAGACGAAGACGTCGGGGAAGAACACGGAGCTCGCCAGCACGTTGTCGGGCAAGAGGTTGCCGAACCCTGGAACGGGACCGAGCACGCCGGTGAGCGCGCTGTTGCGGAAGTAGGTAAGTCCATTGGACCCGTTGGTGCTGCGCGTCGACGCCAGGTTGAGGCCGGGGATGCGCGCGTAGTACAACCCGGCGTTGGCGCGGAAGACCTGACGGCCATTGCCCCCCGGATCGAAGGCGATGCCCAGCCGCGGCTGCCACATCTTTTTGTCTGAGGGAATCGTGCCGTCTGAAGGGAACGCATACGTGCCGGTCGAGTTGGTCACCGTCTGTCCGATGAACGGCGCGAAGAACACCTGACTCGGCGGCGTGATCGGATCAGGCTCGAGCTGTGCTTCCCAGCGCACGCCGTAGTTCAGGGTCCAGCGCGGATTTGGCTTCCACGTGTCCTGGATATAGAACGCCAGCTCGTCCTGCGGAATCTGCTGCGTGCCTGAGGCGCGGACGGACTGCCCGACGCCCGCCTGCTGGAGGTACAGCAGGACCGGGCCGGTGATCGTCTGGCCGGCGGGACAGGTGCGGTTCGTTCCGGTCCCGCCTCCCGAGCACTCGACGTAGGTCGAATCGGCCAGATAGCTCAGGAAGCCGTGGACCGAGCCGAAGATGTAGCGGCTGTTCGCGAAACCGATGAACGTCTGCACCGAGTTCACCCGGTTGTATTCGCCACCCAGCTTGAAGAAGTGGTCGCCCTTGCTGAGCGAAACGTTGTCGAGCACCTGCACGCGCGTGTCGTAATAATCGATCGGGAGGAAAAACGGCATGCCGAACCGGAAATGGTTGGCGAAGTCCATCGCAACATCCGGGAACGGCCGCGCCGCGGGCGGATCGGCACGGTTGGTGCCCAGCGCCGCCGAGCGGGGACCGTCATACGGACGGGGCCGATCTTCGCGCGAATACTGGAAGCGGAGCTCGTTCGACGTGTTGGACGAGAGGTACGACACCAAGCTGCCATTCACCGCGTTCGAATGGTCGCGCTCCAAACCGTTCGCGCTGCGCGCCCAGGAATCCACATCGAACGTGCCGTTCACCTGCTGGGACCAGGTGTAATTGTACTTGAGCGACAGCGAGTGCCGATCGGAAAGATGGAAATCGAACTTGGCGAGCAGTGCGCGGGCGTCGTTCGTCCGGGAGATCGGCCCGAAGTCGCTGCTCAGTACGCCACCGTACGCGGTATTCATCCAGGTCTTGAGCGAATCGAGCGCTGTGCTCGGTGGCCGCGACCGCTGTTTGACCTCGTCGTAGATCTGCTGGTCGTAGGCGAGGAAGAAGAATGCCTTGTCGCGCTTCAGAGGCCCGCCGAGCGTGAAGCCGAACTGGTGCTGGCTGAAGTCCGGCTGGAACGTCTGCCCCGCGTGCATCGGCGTGCCCGAAATTGCGTCTGACTTGCCGAAGTAGTGTAGCGAGCCCCGCAGCTGGTTGGTGCCCGATTTGGTGATCACGTTGACGAAGCCACCAGACGACCGCCCGAACTCCGGGTTGGCGCCGCCCGGCAGCACCACGATCTCTTGCACCGCGTCGAGATTGAACGTGAACGCCGGTCGCTGGCCGCCGCGCTGCTCGCCGAAAAACGGATTGTTGAAGTCGGCGCCGTCGACCGCGACGTTGTTGTGAATGCCCTTTTGCCCGGCGATCGTCAGCTCGTCACCGTCCGGGCCTTGCACGATCGCGACCTGCGGCGTGAGTAACGTCAGGTTCAGATAGTTGCGCCCGTTGTTCGGCAGCCCCGAGACGGCGGCGCTCGGCAACCGCGTCGAGTTCTCCGTCTTCGTGGCCTCGACAACCGACGGCGTCGCCTCGACGACGACGGCCTGGAGCTGCACGGCGGCGAGTGCCAGCGTCAGGTCGACGGTTTCGCCCACGCCGAGCCGCACGCCGGTGCGCCGCGTCTCGCTGAACCCCACCGCGCGCGCCGTCACGTCGTACGTCCCCAGCGGCATCAGCGAAGCGATGAAGATCCCGCGCTCGTTGCTCGTGATCTGGCGCTGGAATCCCGTCTGCGTTTCGCGCAAGACGACCGCAGCCCCCGCGACCGCCGTTCCCGACGGGTCGGTGACGGTGCCGCGGATGATCCCAGTGGTGGCTTGCGATTGAGCAGCGAGCAGAACGGGAAACGCGAGAGCCAAGACGACCGGCCCGAGGAGCTTGCGCACCATGCTTCGGCCTCCGAACGGGTTGGGGAGATTCGTCGAGCGGCTAGCCTATCACTTGGCTTGAGACCTCGCAAGCAGGGACAGAAAGGACGGTAAGAGACGGTAAGAGACGGTAAGGGGAAAAAAGGAGAGACTACCCTACCCTTACCGTCCTTTACCGTCTTCTCTTATACCGTCCCTTACCGTCAGTATTCAGGATGCAGAACGCCGAAATCGCCCGTCTCCTCGGTGAAGTCGCCGATCTCCTCGAGATCTCTGCCGGCAATCCGTTCAAGGTGCGCGCGTATCGCAACGCTGCGCGCACCGTGGCCGATCATCCGGATCCCATCGCCGAGCTCGTCGCCGGTGGCGACTTCGACCTCACCGACCTCCCCGGCATCGGGGACGGCATCGCCAAGGAGATCACGGCGCTGATCCAAACCGGCACCTTGCCGCAACGCCAGCAGCTCGTCGCGACCGTGCCGCCCGGCCTGCTCGATCTGCTGCGTATTCCGGGCCTCGGTCCCAAACGGGTCAAGCTGTTCCACGACGTGCTGAAGGTGAACAGCGTCGCCGATCTCAAGGACGCGTTGGAAAAGGGCAAGATCGCGAAGCTCGGCGGTTTCGGTCCGAAGCTGCTGGAGAAAATTCGTGAAGGTGTCGCCGGCGGCGCGGCCGCAGGCCAGAGCCGCATCGTGCTGCACGAAGCCGAGCAGTATGCGCGCGCCATCGTGGAGTATCTCAAACAGGGTGGTGGCATCGATGAGATCGACGTCGCCGGGAGCTTTCGCCGGCGCAAAGAGACGATCGGCGACCTCGACATCGTCGTCAGCTGCGCCAATGCGCCGGCGGTGATCGACCGCTTCGGCAAATTCAGCGAGGTCACCCAAGTGGCCTCGCACGGCGAAACCCGCTCGACCGTGCGCCTCTCGAGCGGGCTCCAGGTCGACCTGCGAGTGGTCGAGCCGTCCTGCTTCGGCGCGGCGATGCAGTACTTCACCGGCTCGCAGGCGCACAACATCGAGCTGCGCAAGATCGCCCAGGCCAAGAAGCTCAAGCTGAACGAGTACGGAGTGTTCCGGGGATCGAAGTGCATCTCGGGTCGGACGGAAGCAGAGGTCTACGCCGCGCTCGGCCTCGACTGGATTCCGCCGGAGATGCGCGAGAACCGCGGCGAGATCGCGCTCGCGAAGGAGCACACGCTCCCCA
>JBKPDZ010000026.1:0-5251 GCA_046728135.1 Gemmatimonadota bacterium
TCCAGCCAGATGAAGTAGAAGGAGCTGCCGATCCAGGCGATGCCGGCGATGAAATGCGCCCAGCGCAGCAGCAGGTTCGCCCAATCGCCGAGCCAACTGATCATGGGGGCAGTAATTTCACCGGGAAATCGTGCCAGGCCAGTCCTGGCAGTCGGGCCGCGGGGCCGCATAGTTTTAGGCCGTGCTCCCGCTCCTCTTGTCCGTCCTGATCCCGCCGGTGGACACCGTCAGCGGCCGAGTCATCGACAACGCCGGTCAACCCGTGCCGCAAGCCATCGTCGAAGTCACACAGGTCGGGAAGAGCGTCACGGCGGGCGCTGACGGCGGCTTTCGGCTCTCCCTCGCGCCAGGGCGCTACACACTCGCGGTGCGGCGTCATGGCTTCGCGCCCGTCGTGCGCGAGATCTCCGTGAGCGTGGGGCAGCCCGCGCTCGAGATCGTGCTGACGCCGAGCGCCTTCCAGCTCGAACCCGTGACGGTGACCGCGACGCGCCAGGCACTGGCCGCTGAGAGCTCGCCCCTGCCCGCGAGCGCGCTCGCCGGCGACGAGCTGCGCGCGGCGCAGAGCGTTTCCCTCGCACACGTCGTCGAAGCGCTGCCGGGCGTCCGCGCGATCACCACCGGGTCGCAGATTGGGAAACCGGTGATTCGAGGATTCTCGGGCGCCCGTGTCCTGGTGCTCGAAAACGGGAGCCGGCTCGAGGACTATTCGTGGAGTGACGAGGACGGCCCGTCGGTCGAAACGGCATTTGTGCGCCGCATCGAGCTGATTCGCGGCCCCGCGAGCGTGTTGTATGGCTCGGATGCGCTGGGCGGCGTGATCAACGTCATCCCGGACGAGCTACCCGACGCGGCCGGCGGCCCGGGCTTCATGCACACCGGATTCACGCTCTCGGCCGCTTCCAACAACATCGAGGTCGGCGCCGGCGCGCGGCTCGAAGGGGCGAAGGGCAACTTTGGCTGGCGCGTCAACGCAATCGGGCGCGGCTCAGGCAATCTGCACACGCCCGCAGGGGAGCTCGACAACACCGGCTTCGGCGCCTTCAACGGCGATGCGGCCGGCGGTTGGCGCTGGTCATCGGGCAGCAGCCTCACCTTCCGCGTCGTGCATTACGGTGGCGAGTTCAAGTTGCTCGAAGCCAATGCGCCGCCCGGCGAGACCGGTGGTCCGGAGCGCAAAGCCGGAGACGAGCGCCTCCAGATCACCGGCCAGCGACCGTGGGGGACTTGGCGGCTGGAAGCCAAGGCCCAGGTACAACGGCACTCGTTGATCGAAGTCGCGGACGACACCACCGGCACGGAGTCCGAGCAGTTCAATCTGCAGCTCCAGACCGGATCGCTCGATCTGCTGTTGCATCACGGCGGCACCACGTTCGGCATCACGACGGTCGGTCAGACGAACGACGCGAGCGGCCGCGAGCCGATCGTGCCCAACGCGAGCATCGTTTCGGGCGCCGCATTTGCGTTCGAGCAGTGGAGTCCCGCCTCCGGCCGGGTCACGCTCCTCGCGGGGCTCCGCGCGGATGCGCGCCGCCTCAGCGCCGAGCGTAACGACTCCCTTGGCGTCGCGGCGCAGGACCGCAACTCCCAGGCGTGGTCCGGAAACGCGGGTCTGGTGTTTACGCCCAAGCCGGGCGGAGGACTGTCGCTGAGCTTGAACGTGGGCCGCGCCTGGCGCGCCCCCACGCTGTTCGAGCTGTTCGCGAACGGCCCGCACATCGGTGAGGCGCGCTACGAGCTGGGCGACTCCACGATGAAGCCGGAGGCGAGTCGCGGCGTCGACTTCGGCATACGCTGGAGTGGTCGCCGCGCCCGGTTGGAATTGGCCGCGTACCACAACCGCTTGTCCGACTACATCTACATCACGCCGACGGCGGCGTTCATCGATTCGCTCCGCGTCTACCAGTACGGCCAGGCGGAGGCCGAGATGCTGGGTGGTGAGGCGCTGATCGAAGCGGAGATCGGCAAGGGCCTCCTGGCTCGCGGCAGGGTGGAAGGTGTGCGGGGCACGAACCTCACGTCACACGAGCCGCTGCCGCTGCTGGCGCCCGTCCGTGCAGCGGTGGGTTTCGGATGGCGGGATCGGTTCAGCGTGGACGTCGATGCGTACGCCCGTCCCACGCGTCTCAACCCGCTCGACATACCGACCGCCGGCTACGCGCTGCTCCATCTTGGTGGCGGAACGGACGTCCGGTTGTTTGGCCGCGCGATGCGGCTCGACATCGCGCTGCGCAACGCGCTGAATCAGCGTTATAAGAGCTTCCTGAGCCGGTACAAGGAGTTCGCGTTCGACCCCGGCCGAAATCTGATCGTTCGGCTGTCGAGCGGATTCGTGGACTAGCGCGTCACTCCAGCGGCGGTCGTCGCTTCATCCAGGATCGTCCAGATCCGGTCCAGCCATTCGCGATGCTCCGGCTTCATGAGGACGGACCGCAGGCAGATGATCGTGTCGCGATCGCGCTGCATGTCCTGCACGTCCAACAGGTGCAGGGGCAGGGTCGCGAGGGCGAGGTGGAGCTGGCGCTCGGCCGCCTCGTCAAACACACGCTGTGAAAGCGTGGAGGCGTCGCTGATGCGCTTCGCACGCGGCGACCACACGAGAATGTCGAGCGCCGGCGGTGTCGCGCAGACGAACCGCCCGTCCCTGCGCAGTCGATCGTAGAGCTCCAACGCGGCCGCGCGGCCGCTCTCCAATCCTTTCGCGAACTCACCGCCCGGCTCGAGCGGAAACAGCCGCTGCGTCGCCCACAGCGCGACGGCGGCGGCACCGGGGCGTGAGCACTCGAGGCTGATCTCGCCGAGATGCAGGTCGGTAGACGTGAAGTAGGTGTAGGGCGAGTCGTGGCGATACAGGCGGCCGACCGACGGATCGTGGAAGATCACGCAGCCGCAGCCGTACGGTTGCAGCCCATGCTTGTGCGGGTCGATGACGATCGACTCGGCTTCGCGCATGCATGCAAACGCGAGCTTCGTCTCTTCGGTCAGATTGTCCGCGAGAATGAAGTAGCCGCCGTAGGCAGCGTCCGCATGAATCCGGAAATCAAAGCGGCGCCGGAGATCAACGATGGCCGGGAGCGGATCGACCGCGCCGGTTGCGGTGGTGCCCATCGTGGCGACCACGGTGCCGACGCCGCCGGCGGCGAGCCGGCGCTCGAGCGCCTGGGCGTCCATGCGTCCGTTCCGGTCACAGGGGATCGTCTCGAACGGGAGCCCCAGCACTCCGGCGATGCGCTGGTGGGTATAATGCGCCTGCGTCGAGGCAAGAATCGTCTTACCGGGATGCAGCTGCCCCGCGATCCACAGCGCCTCGAGGTTCGCCATCGTGCCGCCGCTGCAGAGGTGGCCGAGGTGCGTGTCCCCGCCCCAGCCGATCATGCGCGCGAGCGCGGCGACGGCTTCCTTCTCCATCGCGGAGCTCGCGCGACCACCGTCGAGCGCATGATTGTTGGGATTGATCTTGAGGGCCATCTCGTACGCGCGGCGTGCAACCTCGTGCGGCGGTTTGAGCATCTGGCCCGCGTACAGCGGATCGCCGTATGGGTAGTTGTCCTTGAGGCGTTCCGCGACTTCCTTCAGGATCGCTTCAACGTCCTTCAAATGCCCTCAGGTACATCCGGTCCCACGCCGCGGGGATACTTTCGCGTGGGGAATACGGTCCGGGCGCGTACACGCGGGAGCTGATGCCCAGCTGGCTCTGCTCGCAGATGTGCCAGTCCTGCCGGTTGGTGCGATCCCAAAACTCCTCGGCGTCCTGGATGTTGTAGCCCGCCGCGGCCGGCGCGTCGGGATGGACCATCCATTCGCACACGACCCGCGACTCCTTCGCCGCCAGCGGCCAGACAATATAGAAGACCGCGTAGTCGGGATGCAGGCTCAGCATCATCGTGGGGAACAGCGCGTAGTAGAACGCGCGGCGTTGATCGTCTGCCGGCAGCGTGCCAAGCGGCAAGGCGCACGCCCGCCCCGTCATCGTCGCGCTCTCGTTCGGCGCTTTGATCTCCATGTAGCCGCCGAGGAACGGGCCCTCGATGAGGTCGTTCGCGCCGCTCGTGTACGGCAGCTTGGTCGACAGCTCGGGGTGGATCGTGGGGCAGTGGAGGCACTCGTTGTAGTTCTGCAGGATCAGCTTCCAGTTCGCCTTCACGTCGTATTCGATGCGCCGCACGGTCTGAAGCAGCGGCAGGTTGTACCGCGAGAAGCGTCCCTCGAGCGGCGCGAACCACTTCGTCGCTGGCGTCGCCTGGGGATCGAGGTTCACGAACAGAAATCCTTCCCACTCGAAGAGCGATACGCCGTGGAGCGGATAGCTCTTTTTGTCGAAGCCCTCCACCTCGTTCATGTGCGGTGCGCCGATCAGGCGGCCATCCAGAGCATAGGTCCAGGCGTGATACGGGCACTGGATCGTCTCGGAGAGCCGGCCTTTGGGTGCTTCGCACAGCCGCGTGCCGCGATGGCGACAGACGTTGTAGTAGGCTCGGGCGTATCCGGACTGATCGCGCAACACGATGATGCTCTCGCCGCCGACCTGGGCGACGAAGTAATCGCCCGGCGCCGCCAGGCTCGCATCGCGGCCGACGCAAATCCAGTTGCGCCCGAAAATCCGCTCCGCTTCGCCGGCGAATACTTCCGGATCGTTGTAGTAGCGCCCGGGCAGCGTGCGGGCGCCTTGCCGATAACTCTCGACGGTCTTCAAAAAGCTCATAGGATCTCGCGTGCTGCGTTGCGCCCCGCCGCCCCGGGAATGCCACCGCCGGGATGCGTGCCCGAGCCACACAGATACAGCCCCTCGATCGGCGTGCGGTAGCGGCTCCAACCCGGCACGGGACGCATGAACAGAATCTGGTCGAGAGTGAGCTCTCCGTGGTAGAGGCTCTCGGACTCCGCTCGGAGCGCAAGCTGGTTGGGCTGGACGTTGAGGAGTCGAGCGACGGTGCTGGAGAGGTCCGCCCCGCCGGAGGCCACATACTGTACCTGCACTTCCAGCCTGCCGTCCGTGCGCTGCACCTCGACGTACGGGGCGCTCGAGTCCTTGCCGTATTTGACGTCGTCATAGGCCCGCTCCAAATAGTCGAGCGAAGGGGCGACGCAGAACGTCGAGTACGCCGGCGATTGCTCGAGGGCGAGGGTGCCACGGGCGACAACGCCGCGCGCCTTGATGTTGCTGACGGCGCGGGCGAAGTCCGGGTAGAGCTCGATCGCGAGCGGCAGCAGGGTGGCGCGCGGCGGCGCGCTCGACACGACGAGCGGCGCC
>JBKPDZ010000027.1:0-9829 GCA_046728135.1 Gemmatimonadota bacterium
GGTGCGCAGTCTGGCGCGCCAACGCGGCCGGGCCGAGCGCTACGGCAAGATGATCGAGGAGCGGTTCGGCATCGCGCTGACGCTCGTGCGACGCGAGCTGGAGGACTTCGATCTCTCCCTGGGTTCGCTCGGCGTGCGGGCCCGCGAGCTGGCGGCAGCGCTGCCGGCGGCGCGGGAGCGGCTCAGCGAGGCCGAGCGGCAGCGCGAAGCGCGCGTGCAGGCGCGGCACACGGCTGAGGCGCGCCGCACCGAAGTCGAGCGTCGGCTGGGCGACGCGAAGCTCGAGGTCGGCCGGCTGGAGAGCGATCTCGCGCTTGCCGCCGAGCGCCTGAACAACGCAAGCCAACGGCGGCAGACAGCGGCCGACGAACGAGTACAGGCGGAACGCCGCGCGGCGCAGGCGCAGCGGGAACACGAGGCTGCGGCCGCCGAGCGTGCCGCTGCCGAGCGTGATCTCGCCGCAGTGCAGGCGGAGCTCGGTGCGCGGAGCGGCGAAGAAGACAGCGTGCGCGGGCGCCTGACGGCCGAACGGCTCGCCGTACGCGAGCTGGAGGAAGCGCTCCAGCATCGCGCAGAGGCGGCACGCGCGCTCGAAATCGAAGGCGCAGCCTTGGATCGCGAGCGGAGCGAGCTGCGCGAGCAGCTGGCGCTGGCGAGTGACGAGCGCCGGGAGCGCGATGCGGCGGCGCAGGCAGCCGGCCGCGAGGCCGCAGCCGCCGGGCAGCGGGCCAACCGCGATGCGCAAGCGGCAGTAAGGGCGGTCGAGGCCCTCCAACATGCACGTCGGCAGGTCGGCACGCTCCACGAACAGGAGATGGGCGCGCGTTCCGCGCGGCGGCAGGCCGAGGCCGCGCTCGCACAGCTCGAGGCGCGCCGCGACGCGCTCAGCGAGCTCGACCGCGAGCACGTGGGCCTAGCGCCCGCCGCCCAGGCGCTGCTCAAGGTCCGCAACCACTTTGGCGACGGCGTGCTCGGCCCGCTCGCCGATTTCGTGCGCACCAGCCGCCGCGATGCCGAGCTGGCCGAGCGGCTGCTGGGCGAATGGCTGCACGCCGTGCTGGTGCGCGACGCATCCGTCATCGACGCCATCCGCGCCTGGCATGCCGAAACGCAGCCCGGCCCGCTCGTGTTGCTGCCCGCCGTCCCGGGACCGCGCCTCGGCGCCGACGGCCATCCCTTGAAGGACGAGCTGCGCGTCGATGGCCCCGCCGCCGCGTGGGTGCGGGCGCTGCTCGCCGGCCACGAGGTGATCGGGGCGGGCGCGTTGCGCCGGGCCAACGGTGCCGTGTTCCTCGACAGCGCCACTCCCGCGGCAGGACCGCTGCAACGGCGCGCCGAGCTGGAGGCGCTGGAGAAGGAAGCTCGCGAGGCCACGTCGAATCTCGATCGCGCGCGCGCGGCCGAAGAATCGACGGTCGACGAGCTGGCCGCGGCCGAGGCCGCGCTGACGACCGCCGGTCACGATGCGGAACAGGCCCGTCGCCGGGAGCTGGATGCGGGAGCCGAAAAGGGAGAAGCGGACCGTGGGCTGATCCACGCCCGCCGGCAGGCCGAAGAGGCGGCTGCTCAAGTCGAGCGGCTCACCAAGCGGCTCACCGAAGTCGAGGCGCGACTCGTGGCGCTCCACGTCGAGCTCCAAGAGCGCGAAGTCGAGCGCGTCCGTTCGGCGGAGCAGCTGGGCGCCGAGCGCACGGGGCTCGCCGATCTCGAGGCCCAGCAGGAAGCCGCGCGCGAGCAGCGCGTGCGCTGGCAGGTCGAAGCCGCGCAAGTAGAAGCGCGCCTGGCTGCGGCCACCGAGCGCGCCGCGCGCGCCGCTGCCGACACACAGGCGTCGGGCGCACAGGCCGGTGCGCGGGCGGACGAAATTGCGCGCATCGAGCGCGAGACGGCCGCCCTCACGACCCAGCGTGCACAGTGGGCCGATACGCTACAAGAGCGCCGTCTCGCGCTGACGGAGCTCGAAGCGGCCGCCGGGGACGCGGAGGCGCACGTTGGTATGACCGAGGCAGACCTCGGCCAGGCGGAGGGGGCACTCGATCAGGCGCGCAAGGCGTTGGCCACCCTCGGCGAGGAAGAGCACCGGCTCCAACTCGAGCGCACGGAGATCGAAGGCCGCAAACGCGGGCTCGTCGAGCGCGTGGAGACGGAATGGCGCAAGCCCCTCGCGACGCTGCTCGCCGAAGCACCGGTGGTGGCCGGCGATCTCGAGTGGCTGCGCCAGGAAAACGAACGGCTGCGCGGTGCAATCGATGCCGTCGGACCGGTGAACGCACTCGCGGTCGAGGAGCACGCGGAAGAGACGAAGCGCCTCGAGTTTCTCCAGACCCAGCGCGACGACCTCGTCACCGCGCGCAACTCGCTGCAACAGGCAGCCCGAGAAATCGATCAGACGGCCAAGGCGCTGTTTCTCGAGTCCTTCTCCAAGGTCCGCGACCATTTCCGGTCGGTCTTCCAGACCCTGTTCGGCGGCGGCGAATGCGACGTGCGCCTGGCGAGCGAAGCCGAGCCGCTCGAGAGCGAGATCGAGATTCATGCCGCGCCGCGCGGCAAGCGGACGCAGCGCATCCATCTGCTGTCCTCGGGCGAACGCACCCTCGTCGCGGTCTCGCTGCTGTTCGCGATCTTCCTCGCGAAGCCGAGCCCGTTCTGCCTGCTGGACGAAGTCGATGCGCCGCTCGACGACGCCAACGTGGGGCGCTACGTCCGACTGCTCGCCGAGTTCAAGGATCAAACGCAGTTCATCGTGATCACGCACAATCCGCGGACGATGCAGGCCGCCGACGCGGTGTACGGCGTCACGATGCAGGAACCCGGCGTCTCGACCATCGTCGGCGTACGGCTAGGTCAAATGGAAACGGTCTAGGGAAGTACCCTTCCCCCGTCCCTCGTCTCCCTTCCCCGTTTTTGTGCGGCGGTTCCTCTGGCTCGTCTTCCTGCCTGCGGGGTTGGCAGCGCAGCAACCCGCGGTTTCCCCGGTTGTGCCGAGGACTCTCGCCCGTGTGCAGGACACGACCATTTCCGTGTGGTTGTTCCTTCAGCCTTGGGCGTCGCTCGACGAGGTCGCACAGCGCACGGCCGCGGCCGGAGCGCGGGTGCGGGTGCGCAGCCGCTGGCTCAATGCGATCAGCGCGGATGCTCCTGCGACGGCACTCCGCCAGCTCATGCGGGACCGCGATCTGAAGCGGATCCAGCCACTGGGCCGCTTCAAGCTCCGACGACGTCCCGGGCGTCCAGTTCCCGATCTCGCACCGCTCGTCACATTCGCGCCGGCCCAAGCGCCCGGCGATACGTGCGGCGTGACACCTGGCGACGATCCCGTCCTCGGCCCGTCGGCCATGCCGTACCGCCAGCTGCATCTGCGACCGCTGACGGATCAGGGCATCGACGCGACGGGCGTGCGGATCGCGCTGCTCGACACCGGCTTCGACACCGCGAACCCGGCATTCAACGGCATCATCATTACGGCGCAGTACGATTTCGTTTTCAAGGACAGTGTCGTGAGAGACGAACCCGGCAAAGACGTCGCCGGCGCTCAGTCGCACGGCACGGCGACGTGGTCCCTGTTCGCGGGCGAGGTGACGGGGCGCCTGCACGGGATCGCGCGCGGTGCGCGGTATCTGCTCGCGAAGACCGAAGACATACGCAGCGAGACGCGCGTCGAGGAAGACAATTACGTCGCCGCGCTCGAGTGGGCCGACTCGATCGGCGTCGATATCGTCTCGTCCAGTCTGGGCTATCTCGCATTCGACAATGGCTTCAGTTACACGCCATCGCAGTTGAACGGCGATATCGCGGTCACGACGGCCGCGGCCGACATGGCCGCCCAACGTGGAATCCTGGTCGTGACCGCCGCCGGCAACGACGGACCGAGCTTCCGGTCGCTTTCCACACCGGCTGACGGCGATTCGGTGCTCGCGGTCGGCGCGGAAGATTCGTTGGGAACGATCGCGTTTTTCTCCTCGCGAGGGCCGACGGCGGATGGACGGCTCAAACCGGACTTCACGGCGCCGGGCGTCGCGGTCTGTGTGCTCAGTGGCATCGGCCAGGTCCGGCGGGGCGACGGGACGTCGTTTGCGACGCCGTTGCTCGCAGCGAGCGCGGCGCTCGTCAAGCAGATGCATCCGAGCCTTGCGCCCATCGACCTGCGGGCCGCCTTCCGGAGTACGGGAAACAAACGCGCCGCCCCGGACTCGATCTACGGCTGGGGCCGGCCGGACGTGGCTGCTGCCGCGGTGTTCCCCGCCGGTGTGACGGCGACCGCGCCACTGCCCGCTGCCGGCCCGCTCACGACGATCACGCCAACGTTCACCTGGACCGTTGGTACGCTGCCGGCCTCCGCGACACCGGTGCGCTACCGCCTACGCGTGAGCCGTGATAGCACACTCGCGTCACCGCTGATCGACACGTCGCTCACCGCCGAGACGCTCAACCTTCCCGCGCCGCTGAAGGCCGGTTCCATTTTCTGGCGCGTGGATGCAACGGCCGCCACCGGGGAGACGGCCACCAGTGGCCCGATCGGGCCGGTGGTTGTGCCGGCCTGGGCGACGCTCACATCATTGAGCAATCCGGCGGGAATGGTGATCGACACAGCGGAACCCATGCTCACCTGGAGGCCAGTCCGCGTCTCCACACCACCCGGGCCGTTCACCTTCGATCTGGATGTACAGCGTGTGGCGACGGGCATCACGGATTTCAACGTCGCGAACCTGACCGACACGACGTTCCGTCTCACGCAGCCGCTCGAGCGCAACACGGCCTATCGTTGGTTCCTCACCGTGCACGCCGGACCTGACACCAGCATCATCAAGAGCCAGGGCTCATTCCTCGTCGTCGACGTCGGTATCCCGACGTCCACCCTGCTCTACCAGAACTTCCCGAATCCTTTTCCCGCGGCCGGCCGCGACTCCACGTGTCTCTGGTTCGACATCCCGATTGCCGGCGTGGTCGAGCTCGATATCCTCGA
This sequence comes from Gemmatimonadota bacterium, assembly GCA_046728135.1. Lineage (GTDB taxonomy): Bacteria > Gemmatimonadota > Gemmatimonadetes > Gemmatimonadales > GWC2-71-9 > 20CM-2-65-7. The sequence goes on from JBKPDZ010000027.1 coordinate 4,964, forward strand.
TCTGCGCGGCAATCCCGTGCGGCACTTCGTTCCGGGGCCTGATTTCCCTGGGGTTTTGCCCCCCGGCCGCTACGGCCGGGGGTCCACTGGGGGCGGGATCTGTGATCCCCGGCTGATGTGGGATGGCCGTGCCGACGATGGGGACCCGTTGCCGGCCGGCGTGTATCTGGCCAAGCTCAAGGCGCCGGGCTTGATTGTGTTCAAGCGTATCGTCTTCCGGGGAAAGTGAGCATGGAACTCATCACCGTCGGCACAGGTACCGTTGCCCCCTCGGCCCGCCGCACCTGCCCCTGTCACTGGGTGGCGCGCGGCGATCTGCGCATGCTCCTCGACTGTGGCGCGGGCTCGCTGCACCGGCTCGCCGAGTTCGGGCTCCCCTGGCATCAGGTGAGCCACGTCATCCTGACCCATTTCCACCCGGACCACTGGGGTGAGCTGCCGATGCTCGTGTACGCCCTCAAGTACACGACCGAGCCGCCGCGCAGCGAGCCATTCGTCATTCTCGGCCCGCCGGGTGTCGTGCAGCTGCTGCGGACACTTGCCGAGGGCTACGGCGATTGGCTGCTCGACCCCGGATTTCCGATCGGCATTCTCGACGTGCGAGACGGCGAGCCGTTTCCCTTGAATGCGGAAGTCAGTCTCGAGACGTTTCCCGTGCCCCATACCGACGAAAGCGTGGCGCTGTCGCTGGTCGCGCCGGAAGGGCGGCTCGTCTACACCGGCGATACCGGTCCCAGCACCGAGCTGGCGCGCTGGGCGTCTGGCTGCGACCTCCTGCTGGCGGAGTGCTCGCTCCCTGAGGAGCGAGCGATGGATTCTCATTTGACTCCCCTGCGGGCCGGGGACTTGGCCAAGGACGCGGGAGCGAAGCGATTAGTCTTGACGCACTTCTATCCCCCTGTAGAAACTTCGGACCCGGCCAAACTCGCGGCCACTCGCTTTCGCGGGCCGGTGTCGGCAGCGCAAGACGGCGATCGCTTCACCATTGGAGACGGGAGACGATAGGTCGTGTTGATCGTGATGCGGCATGGCGCCACGCCCGAAGAAGTCCACAAGGTCATCTCCGTGATCGAGGAGATGGGCTATCAGGCGCAACCCATGCCGGGGACCCAGCGCACGGCGGTGGGCCTCATCGGGAACGACGGGCGCGTCGACGCGTCGCGGCTGGAGGGTCTCCCGGGGGTGCACGAGGTCATCCACGTCTCGCAGCCCTACAAGCAGGTCAGTCGCGAGTGGAAGGCGGAATCGACCGTCGTCCGGCTGCCGGGTGGCGTGGCGTTCGGCAATACCGAAGTCGTCGCGATCGCCGGTCCCTGCTCGGTCGAGAGCGAACGCCAAATCATCGACGCCGCGCGCCAGGTCAAAGAGGCCGGCGCGGTCATTCTCCGTGGCGGCGCCTGGAAGCCGCGCAGCTCTCCCTATTCCTTCCAGGGTCTCGGTAAGCCGGGCTTGCGACTACTCGCCAAAGCGCGTGACGAGACTGGGCTCCTGATCTGCACCGAAGCGATGGACGAGACCGGCCTCGGCTGGGTCGCCGAGACCGCGGACATCGTGCAGATCGGCGCCCGCAACATGCAGAATTTCTCGCTGCTCAAGATCGCCGGGCGCTGTGGCAAGCCGGTGCTGCTCAAGCGGGGAATCAGCGCCACGGTGCAGGAGTTGTTGCTCTCGGCAGAGTACCTGTTGGCCGAGGGCAATCACGACGTGATTCTCTGCGAGCGCGGCGTGCGCAGCTTCGATACTGCGACGCGCAATCTTTTCGATCTCACGGCGATACCGGTGGTGCACAAGTTGTCGCATCTGCCGATCATCGCCGATCCATCGCACGGCACCGGACTGCGTGACAAGGTGATCCCGATGGCGCGGGCGGCGGTCGCTGCCGGCGCCGACGGCATCATGGTCGAGGTGCATCCGAATCCCGAAGACGCGTTGTCGGACGGCGCGCAGTCGCTGTATCCGGATCAATTTGCGCAGCTGATGCGTGAGGTTCGAATAATTGCGGAAGCCATTGGGAGACGCGTGGCTGAGCCGGCGGCGGTGGGAGCTTGATGCGTCTCACGTCGGCATGTCGGCACGTCTGCACGATAATCCTGTTCGCGATCGTGCCGACGTGCAGTCGTGCCGACGTGATCACGGCGACGTTCCAACGTGCCGACGTGGATCCAATGGCGATACTGGATCGAGCATCCGCGGCCTACGATACCGTCCGCACTCTCCAGGCTGACTTCATGCAAATCGTCGAAAACCCGATGCTCGGCGATCCCGATACGACGCGCGGCAAGTTGTACCAGCGGCGTCCCAACTATTTTGCGATGCGGTTCACCGTCCCGAAGAACGACCGCGTGGTGGCCGACGGCCGGCGCCTGTGGCTGTACACGCCGAGCACGACGCCCGGCCAGGTGATTCGCACGGCGATTCCCGGAACGGGTACGACGGGGCCCAATCTGATTGGCCAGTTCGTCGAGCATCCGCGCGAGCGCTACACCGCGCGCTACGTGCGGAGCGACTCGACCGCGGACGGTCGGGTGGATGTGGTCGCGCTGACGCCCCGCGCGGCCGATCTCCCCTACTCGGAAGCGACGGTGTGGATTGCGCAGCGGGATGGATTGGTGCGGCGGATCGAGATCGTCGAGACCTCAGGCCAGCGCCGCACGATTCTGCTGCAAAACCTCGCGGTCAATCGGGCCATTGCCGCGCGGGAATTCAGATTTTCCCCGACGTCCGGAGTACGGGTGGTAGATCAGTAGCCAACGCCTCCGCAACTCGCTCCGCCGTCGCCGCATCCATCCCCTGCTTCTGCGCCAGCTCGAGCGCGGCCCGGCCCAGCGCGCGGTACAACTTCGCGTCATCGACCGCTAACGACTCCAAATGCCTGCCGATCGTCGTGGTGTCTCCCCGGACGACGGGCCCCGTCAGCGCCTCCCGCGGCTCGTGCCGGCTCAGGTTCTCGAATGTCCCTTCCACGAGCGGTCGCAGCGCAGCCCAGGCATCGGCGTCGGACAATCCGGCATGCCGCAACAGCCGTTGCGCGACAGCCTCCACCACCACGAGATAATTCGAGGCGAACACCGCTCCAGCGTGATAGATCGGCTTCGACTTGGTCGCGATCCGGAAGGGCCGCATGCCGAGGTCGCGCGCGATCTGTTCGCCGGCTTCCACCGCCCGCGGTATGCCCTCGACCGCGGCCCACGCGCCCTTGAGGCGACTCGGCGTCAATTCCGGTTCGACGATCGTCTGCAGTGGGTGAAACGAGCCGAGGGCGGCGCGGCTCGTGACGAGCGGGCCGAGCGCCTCCTGCCCTTGCACACCGGAGAGGTGGAGGACGACGTGACGCTCAGTGATGACGCGCGCGGAGGCGAGTGACGTCGCGAGCGGCGTGATCGCGTCGTCGCGGACGGTCAGGACGACGGTGGTGACGTCGCCGATCCACGGAGGCGGCGTTCGCCCATCTCCCACCGTCAGGGTGAGCGGTGCTGGTACGCTTTTCTTGTTTCGCCCGTGGAGGCGGACCGCATAACCTGCCTGGGCCAGTGCGAGAGCCAGTCCAACGCCCGCGCGACCGGGCCCGATGAGCCCGATCGCGCGGGGAGACTGTGAGGTCACCGATTGCGGACCGTCGGCGGAGCGGGCTGCGTATTGGCCAGCGTGAGCAGGTCCTGCGGCGAGCGCGCGCGATCGGCCAACGCCAGCGCGCGTTTCACCTGCTCGTCGTCCGCGATTTGGCGGCGGAACTCCGCCGAGCGGCCAAACACATACCGGGCCGCTTCGTATCCCAGCTGCTGACTGATCAGCGAGCGCGCGCCGGCGACCGCGGAATCCGGCAACTCGGCACCTTTGGCGCGGATGCGGCGCACGATCTCGTCCACCATCCCTTGCGTGACGGTGAAGTTCGGCGACGCCAGCCGGTTGCCGTCCTTGAGCTCGATCGCATAAGCCGTCAGAGCGTCGCGATACAACGGAATCTTGTCGCCCAGCGTTTTGACGAACGTCCGCACGGCCGTCGTGTAGGTATCGGCGACAACGTAGACATCCGGCCGAATGCCACCGCCGCCGTAAATCGTGCGGCCGGCATCCGTGTGGAACAATGCCGAGGAATCCACCTTGATATCCTGCCCGTGTTGCGCCGCAATCACCTGCGCTTCCTGCTCTGCCTCGTTGCGCGTCACGCGCTGAATCGTCCGGCCACTCGGCGTGTACCAGCGTGCGGTCGTGAGCTTGAGTCCGGTTTCCGGCGTGAGCCGCCAGAACGACTGCACTAGCCCCTTGCCGAACGTCGGCGTCCCGACGAGCACGGCGCGGTCGTGGTCCTGCAGCGCACCCGCGATGATCTCTGCCGCGCTCGCCGAGCCGCCGTTGACGATCACGACGATCGGGAGGTGCGGCCACTGCTGCGGCTTGGCATCGCTGAATTCGTGTGACGAGCCGGGGGCGCGGCCCCGCGTCTCCACGATCGTATCCCCAGGATTCAGAAACAAATCCGAGACCGCGACGCCCTGATCCAGCAATCCGCCCGGATTGCCGCGCAAGTCGAAGATCAACGATTTCATGCCCTGCTTGAGGAGCGTATCGACCGCCTGCGCCACTTCGCGCGCCGAGCTCTCGCTCACCGGACTGAGTGCGATGTAGCCCACGCGGTTGTCGAGCATCATCGTCAGACGCGGATCGACGGAGCGAATGTGAATCGTCGCCCGGGTGAGCTTGTACGTGATCGCCTTGTCGACGCCGCTGCGCCGGATCTGCAGCTCGGCCGTGGTCCCGGCTGGTCCCCGCAGCTCCTTCACCGCCTGGTCCTGCTTCCACCCTTCCGTGGAGCGCCCATCCAGTTGGATGATGCGATCACCAGTCTGTACGCCGGCGCGTTCGGCC
>JBKPDZ010000028.1:0-10110 GCA_046728135.1 Gemmatimonadota bacterium
GCAGCCGTGGCACGCTACGGCAGCGTGATGGTGTTGTTGGTACCCAAACTCACGGCACCGTTTCGCGCCAACGCCCTGCCGAGCATCGTGGCGTTGTCATTGAGGGTGATGCTCGTCAGTGCGACAATCGTCCCTCTGAACGTCGTGCCGGTACCGAGCGTCGCCGAGCTGCCGACTTGCCAGTACACGTTCTTCGCCTGGGCGGCGTTGATCAGTGCGACATTCGCGGTGGTGCCTGTTGTGAGCGTGGACCCCATCTGGAACACAAACAGCGCGTTGGGGTCGCCCTGGCCGTCGAGCGTGACCGCTCCCGTCACTGCCAGCGACGTCGCGGCGCAGTAGACCCCCGGCGCGAGCGTCCTTCCACCCAGATCCGCGGGGGTAACTGTGGTACCGCATGCCAGGCCGGCCAGCGCGTTGTACGCCGTCGTGAGATCGTTTTGCGCCTTGCCTGCGGGCGCATCAGCCAGATGGCGCGTGCCCGTGATCGTGCACGGTGGAAAGCCCGTGGTCGTGCTGCCCGGGCTGACGCCGACATCGGCGTTGATCGTGCCCCCGGTGACACACGTCACCGTTGAGCCCGCGAGGATTCCATAGGTCGATGCCGTGCCCAGTAGTGAAAAGCCGACCGGGGGTATGTTGGCTACAATCACGGTAGCGAAGCCACAAATGAAACCAGTGCTGTTGCACGCCTTAACTGTACTGGCGAACGTCCCGAGCGTCGCACCCGCGGCAAACACGCCTGAACTGCTGTTGATGGTTCCCCCACCCGCCACGGCGGACCACGCTACCGGCGCCGGCGTTATGGCGACGACAGCGCCATTGATGTCCGTACCTACGGCTGCGAACGGTTGGGACAAGTTGGGAGACATGGTGGCTGGGTTCGGTGTGACCGTGATGGTCAGCAATTGACCGGCAGCCGGTGGGGCTGGTGGGCCTTCGTTATGCTCGCACGCCGCCGCAAGCAGGGCGGTGAACGGGACGATGACGACGAGCCGCGCGAGTCGGGGGGCAGTGAGCATTCGCAACATTGGGCTCCTCCTCATATGCGTGTCGATGCAGGCGCGTTCGGCTGATTTCGGACCGGAGGTATAGGCGGAAACGCGTCCGGCGGTTATCGCACAAGAAGGTGAAAAGCGCGGGACAGCCCAAGGCGGTATGAACAGCCCTGGTCGGTGATTCGAAAGAACTAGCCTAGGGAAAGGGAGCTACGACGCAGGGGGTAGAGCCGGCGAGGTAAGTCGCCGGGCGCAAAGCGCGCTCGCGGCGTGCGAATTCCTTCGCCCCGCCACGAGCGCCAAGAGCAGCCGTGACGTTACGCGCGAGCCGGGGAACCTCGGAGGGCGTGGTACGCCACCAGGACCACGATTGCGCCGGCGGCGGACACCAGGATGCTGTAGACATTGATGCCGGTCACGCCCGAGTGGCCGAGCGCATTGAACGCCCACCCCGCGACGACTGCTCCGATGACGCCAAGGAACAGGTCTCCCAACATCCCTTGACCCCGCTTATTGACGACCATGCTGCCGATGAAGCCGCCGATGATGCCGACAACGATCCACGCGATGATAGACATGCGAATCTCCTTATTAAGCCTACCGTTGGCTTCTTTCCTCTTGACCGGCGCGCTTATCGGCGTCCTTGACCCGCTTGTTGGCGGCTTTCGTATCGTGGTCCGCGGCGCGCCTGGCCTGTTTCGCTTCGGGACCGGAGAGCCCCAAGCTCTGGAGGGTCTGTCCGACGCTCTTGCCGTTCTGCAGCCCGGACAGGATCGCGCCGGTCGTGATGTTCGGATGCCCCGCGCCGAGGTTATCGGCCAGCACATTCGCCGCGATGAAGTTTCCGCGGCTGAGCTTCGGGTTCGCCGCGCGCGCGGTCTCGAAGGCGTACTGGAGCGCCTCCGGCGTGGTGTTCAGCTTCGCCGCAATGCCCCGGAACGATTTGAGATTCGCTGTGCGTTGCCGCTCGACCCGGGAGCTGTCTGTGGCGGTGCGCACGTGGACGGTGCGCGCGTGCTGCTGCGCCGCCGCGGTGGTGGACGCCGCCAGCATGGCCAGCGTCGTGAACACGGTGCCCGCGTACCACAGTATTCGTGAGACCTTCATAGAATCCTCCGACCTTGCATGAGACGGATCACGACCACGACTACCGCGATAACCAGCAGCAGGTGAATCAGACCGCCCACTGCGTTGACGGTGCCGAGCACCCACAGCGCGAGCAGCACGATCACGACGGTCCAGAGCAACCGGTCTCCCTTACGCGCCACGGGGTCTCCTCTGCAGGCCGGCCCCCACCAGCAGCGCCCCACCGACGATCGCGACTGCACCGACCCACGTCGGAATCGTGCGTCGCGCCTCAACGGAAGCCCGCACGTCACCAACCTGTATCACGCTCTGCTGCGAGCCGTAGTTCAGGCCGCGGAAGACGATGAAGGCGCCGAGGACCATGAGCAGGATGCCCACAATCAGTTGGGGTTTCATGAGCGGTTTAACTCCTGGTGATGTTGAGACGCTGCGTGACGGTGACGAGAATGTGGGTGCCAGCCGGAAGGCTGATGTCGCCGTCCTTCGTGGCCGCCGCGTATACACCTCCGGCCGCCCCGCCGACCACGGCGCCGATGATGGTTCCCTTGGAGTTCTTACTGATGATCTGTCCGACGATTGCGCCCGCGGCTGCGCCGACGCCTACCTTCACGGCATCGCCGCCACTGATCGACCGTCCGTGACGCTCCGTCGCGAGCGAATCGATGCTGGCGTGCATCGGATAACTCCTGCCGTTCACGGCGACACTATTCAGGGCCAGCGTCAGCGTGCCCGGGCTGCTCGGGTTCGGCGCGGACTTGACGTCCGTGATCGTCCCCGAAACTAGGGAGCCTGCCGGGATGACGACGCGGCCAGCGGCATCCTGCACGTCCGACACGACCTCGGCCGTGAAGCCGTCGCCCGGCTTCGCGCTGCGCGAGCTGAGTGTTGCCGTCGTCGCGATCGAGAACTGCCGGAATGCTTCCAGCGTTCGCGTCGTGCTCACGGGGGCCTTCGTGTCCTTCTTGATGACTTCCGCTGCTTGACTCGATGGCTGGCAGGCGGCGACGGCCGCGAGGCTCAGTCCAGTGGCGAGGCTCGTCCAATATTTCGATTTCATGATACGTCTCCGTTGTTGAGGGCTAATGCTGGTACGAGGTGAGGTATAGCGGAGTGGACCTGCCGCCGCTATCGCACAACGATGCTACGGCACTTGAGCTATCAACGGGGCATCGTCCGCAACAGCGAGGGGTGTCGTAATCAACATTGCCGCCTGCAGCAGCGTCACCTCCGCCGCCAGCTTGTGGTTGATCTCGCGATCCTGCGCCGGTGTGTCGCTCACGACCAGGATCAGCGTGACCTTCGGCTCGAGGACGATCCTGCCCGCCCAAGTCCGCGACTCGCGGCGGGCGTCTCCGTGCTCACGGTCAAGGAGTATTTGGATCGCACGCAGGCGATCCGCGGATTGTGGCGGCAGGATCTGATAGGCGTATGCCCACACGGTCTTGTCTGACCGACGACGCTTCTTGTTGCTGGCCATATACGGTTACGAGACTAGGTTGCGTTACCTGCGGCAGCTATCGCACGAACGGATGAAAAACGAGGGACAGCCTTTTGTGCGGGCCCGCTTAGGCGTGACGCTCGTCGCGGTGGGCGTAGGCGGCGATCTGCAACCGCGTGTGCAGCATCAGTTTCTCCATGATGTTGCGCACGTGACTCTTGACGGTATGGGTCGCGACATTGAGATGTCCGGCAATCTCCTTGTTGCTCAGGCCGTCGGCGATGTGGTTGATCACCTGCCGTTCGCGCGGCGTCATGCGCACCGCATCCAGCGCTTCCGGGCGACCCCTGGCAATCGCGTCCTTCGCGATCTGCGAAAAGAGCGTTCCAGTCATCTGGGGCGGTAGGACGTGGGCTCCCTCTGCCACCGATCGGATCGTCTTCACCAGATCGTCAAGGGTCGCATCCTTCATAATGAAGCCGGACACACCCACGTTGACGAATTCCACGATGTCTTCGTGCACCGGGAGGAGGTCCATCACGATCACCTTGGAATCCGGGAACTCCTTCTTGACATTCTCCGCCACGCGCAGGCTGTCCCCGTGCCCCAAGCCGAGATCCAGGAGCACCACTTGCGGCTTCGCTTCTCGCAGCACGGACGTGTCGGCGGCGGACGTCCCGGCGACGACCTTCAGATCCGGCAGCTGGCTGAGGAGCGCGGTAATCCCTTCCCGCACTAAACGATTGTCTTCGATGAGCGCTACTGAAATCACAGCGGCCCCCACGGTACCAACCCACCGAGATTCCTACTTGAGGCGAATATGGAGACCACGCCGCAATCGGCGTAGCGGGGAACTCCCCCAAAGGGAGGAGACTGTCGTGGAAAGACCCTACAAGAACGTTAGGGGCGCTCCGTGGGAGGATCGACGGCGGCGCTGTCGAGAATTCCCGATTCTACAGCGAAGCGATACAGCTCCGCCCGCCCCTTGAGCCCGAGCTTCTCGCTCAAGCGGGTGCGGTACGTCTCCACAGTCTTCACGCTCACGCGGATCTTGTCCGCGATCTGCTGATTGGAATGCCCCTGCGCCAACAGCCGGAGCACTTCGCGCTCTCGCCGGCTCAAGTCTTTCGGCCGCTCCGACTCGGTGTGGCCCGTTGCGGGGACTGCGCGCGACGACGTGTCCAGCGACTGCGTAAGGTCGACAAACGTCCGCCCCGCGTGGACGGCTCGGATAGCGGACAGCAACTCCGAATCGGCGACCTTCTTGACCACGTAGCCGACCGCTCCGGCCGCCAACGCGGACGCGAGATACGCCGGATCATCATGCATGGTGAGGACCAGCACGCGTGTCTTCGGGGAGGCTCGCAGCACCTGACGGATGACCTCGCCGCTGGGCATTCCGGGCATCGTGAGATCCATCAGGACGACGTCGGGCTGCAGCTCGCGGGCCTTCTGCAAGACTTCCAGGCCGTCGCCGGCTTCACCTGCGACCGCCATGTCGCGCTGGGCTTCGAGCAGCATGCGGAGTCCGGCCCGCAGGACCGCATGATCGTCGGCGATCAGGACTCTAATTGGAGTCACGGCGGCGAATTCTAGCGGATGTCCTTAAGCCTGAGACCGGCTCGGCGTTTTCGGGGGGGGGGGCACGATTCCGGCGGGAATGCGCGCGCGGATCATCGTCCCATGTCCCGGCCGCGACTCGATCTGCACCGATCCGCCCAGCAGCGCGACGCGCTCCTGCATCCCGTGCAGGCCGAGTCCCGACGCTTCACTCAACGCGGCTGCCGGGTCAAATCCAACGCCGTTATCGCGGATCACCAGCTCGAGCATCGCGTCCTTGTATTTCAGCACGACGCCAACCACTCGCGCCTGGGCGTGCCGTGCCACGTTCGTGAGCGCCTCCTGCAGGATCCGATACATGGTGGACTGCACAAGTGGGGACAGCCGGCGTGGAACGCTGCCTTCCACTCGAAGGTCGACGACAGCCCCCAGCGATTTGGCAAAGTCGCTCACGTGTCGTCGGGCGGCCGCCACGAGCCCTTTGTCATCCAGGACGGCGGGATGAAGCCCGCGGGCCAACCGCCCGACGTCGTCGACTGTGTGCGCCGCTACTTCCCGCAGCCGCTGCGCCATCGAGCGGACCTTCGCGAGCCCCATGATGTCCCCGATGGCACGGAGGCCCACCAACAGCGTGGTGAGTGACTGCCCGGTCTCGTCGTGCAGCTCCCGCGCGATCCGTCGCCGCTCCTGGTCCTCCGCCGAGAGCAACCGCTTCAGCAACCCAAGCCGCGTGGTCTCGGCTCGCTTCCGGTCGGTCAAGTCCGTGATGATCGCCATCAAAACGCTGTGCCCGTTTCCGGCCCCGAGCGGCACTCGCGAGAGCGCGATCCACACGGGCGTCGCCGAAGACCCGTCTTCACCCCTGATGGCGAACTCACGCCCGCCATTTCGACCTTCCCGTACGAAAGCCTCGAGGCGGTGGCGCTCGGCGGGCGTAGCGAACTGCGGGAGCCGCGAGCCACGCAAGCTCTCGAACGGCGCGTGCGCGATTTCCGCGAGGCGACGGTTACCGAACAGAACCGTCCCCTCCGGATCCAAGAGTGCGGCGCCGTCGCTCATGGCGTTTAGCAGAACGTGGTACGGATGCGTCGCGCCCTCGAAGGGGCGCGTCTCATCGCCGCCGGGACCCGACACGACGACCGCGTCGACCGCGCCGCTGCGGATGGCCTCGAGCGTGGCTTCGGCGTCGTGCAGGCGAGCTCGGAGTCGCTGCGTGGGACTGCGACGCTTGCCCGAGATGCGCTTGCGCCTCATCACCTGCTAGATGCTCGGGGGCGCAGGTCCAGCCCGACCAGCGCGCGCTCGGTGTCGGAAAGATCGCCGACCAGTTTGCGAATCGGTTCGGGAAGTTTCCGAACCAGGGTGGGCAGCGCGAAGATCTGATCGCCGCGCGCCAATTGCGGGTGCTCCAGGAGATCGATCACCTCGAGGCGGTAGCGCCCCTCCAAGTGCTCGTCGCAAATGCGTTGCAGGTTCGCCAGCGCTGCGAGGGACCGCGCGGTCTGACCCGCGATGTAGAGGCGGAGATCGAAGAACGCCGAGTTCGTCTTGGTCTTGCGCGGTTTACCCGCACGCCGGGCCGGTTTCGCGCTCATCGACGCGCGGCGTGCTTCCCGGAGCGCCGTGGCGCAACCGGTCCGTCCGTTGCGTGGGCAGCCCGCTCCGACCCGACCAGCACGCGGCCGTCGTGCCGCACGACGTCGAGCAGTTTCAAGCCCTCGCTCGTCAGGACAAACTCGCGCACCTGATTCGAGTGGGCCATGCCCCGCGATTTCACCACATCGAGCGTGCGGGTCCGCTCGCCGTTCACTTCGAGGTTCCGGAGCACGAGCCACGTGTCCATGAATGAAGAAATCCCGACGTCCGTTCCCTCGGGATGGCTGTCGTCGATCGTCAGCGAGGTAAACAGCGCGGTCATCTCTTTCACTTTCATGAAATCGATCAAGCGCGCGAGCATCGCCTTCACCTCGAGCGACGTGCCGACGGAGATCAGGTTGCTGATCGGGTCGACGACGACGACCCGCGGTTTCTTCTCCTCGATCAGGCGATGCATCGCGCTGAGGTGCCCTTCCAGACCGCTGGTCGTAGGGCGGGCCGCGTGGATCTGGAGCAGCCCCTTGCGCAACCAGGGTTCGAGATTCAGACCGATCGACCGCAGGTTGCGCACGATTTGCGCGGCGGACTCTTCAAACGCGAAGTACAAGGCGGACTCGCGGCGGCGGCACGCGGCCTCCGCGAAGTAGCCCGCCAGGCTCGTTTTTCCGGTCCCCGCGCTGCCGGAAACCAGGATGCTGCTGCCGCGGAAGTAGCCCTTGCTCCCCAGCATCTCGTCGAGATCCGCAACGCCGGTCGAGAGGCGGCCGGGGGAGACGCGGTGTTGCAACCCCAACGATGCGATCGGCAGCACCGAGAGACCCGACTCGTCGATGAAGAATGGCGACTCGTTCGCCCCGTGCGTGGAGCCCCGGTACTTCACGACGCGCAGCCGCCGTGTCGCGTTCTGGTCCACCACCCGGTGGTCCAACACGATGACGCAGTCGGTGATGTACTCTTCAAGACCGTGGCGCGTCATCCCGCCGTCGCCGCGCTCCCCCGTCACGATGGCGGTGACGCCTTTCGTCCTGAGCCAGTCGAAGAGCCGGCGCAGCTCGGCGCGCAGCGTGCGCGTGTCGGACAATCCGGAGAACAGCGCTTCGATTGTGTCGAGGACCACCCGCTTCGCGCCGACGGAGTCGATCGCGTGCTCGAGCCGGATGAAGAGACCGTCCAGGTCGTATCCGCCCGTCTCCTGGATCTCATTGGGCTCAACGCGGACGTAGTCCAACGCAAGTTTCTTGCGGGCCGCGAGCGGGCGCGGATCCAAGCCGAGCGAGGCGAAGTTCACGGCCAGATCCTCGACGGATTCCTCGAACGACAGGAACACGCCCGGTTCGTCGAACTGGCGCGCCCCGTTGATCAAGAACTCCATCGAAAGGATCGTTTTGCCGCAGCCCGGGCCGCCGCAGACGAGCGTCGGCCGGCCGCGCGGCAACCCGCCTCCGGTGATTTCGTCCAACCCCTGAATGCCCGTCGGAGACTTGGGAACGGGTTGGACCAAGGCCGGACGCGTCGCCGCTTTGGGCATGTCGGGAAACTACGTCCTTGTTAAAGGACGTACCAGCAGCTACCCTGCGTATACCACCCCTCCGATACCCGCCATTCGACGGCCCCCTCGGTCGGCTACTCACGATCGAGGAGTTCGAGATGCACTCGCGAACCCGTATTACCCGTCTATTGTTGCGCTTCGCCGTGCTGGCGTTCCTGGCCTGTAGCCTCGAGCCCCGCCTGCCCATTATCACCCGGTTGGCCGCCTTCGCCTGTGGCAACGCGGAATGCACGCTCCTCGGCGCGAAGCTGCCGGGGTTACCGCCGCAGACCGGCTTATTCATGGTCGGTGCGTGGTTCAAAGGCACCCAGGATGTGCACTGGAGCATTCGCTGGCCGAGCGACTCGGTTCACGCGGATTTCACGGCGGTGCGAGACTCCTCGCTTGTCGCCGCGCGGCTCGACAGCATACCGCTCACCATGGCGCTCGTGCTGACTGTCGGACTGGTCGGCGGCGGGCATGCGTCACTGACGTGGGACTACAGGCGAGTCGGTTAACCACATATAGTTAACTAGTAAGTAATTACTTTGTGTTACTTGACCAAGCGAGTAAAGCGGGTTCTATTCTCGTTACGTAACGGGTGGTAGTTAACCGCTACGGGATGTGCCGAGGGGTGGGGTCGATATTGACTCCCTCGACCATCACCCCTCATTGAAAAGAGTCTGTATGAAACGCTTCACGATCCTCCTCGCGTCGCTAGCCGTGCTGAGCACGGCGTGCGGCAGCAATCCCACGGGCACGGGCCCTGTTGTGAATAACCCGCCCAATTCGAACGGTCTCGGTCCGGCCGCCCTGAACCTGGGCACCGCTGGCGATTACGTCATCCTGGCGAAGTCGGGCGTGTCCACGACGGGCGTGACGGCGGTTGTCGGCGATATCGGGCTGAGCCCGGCCGCCGCGTCGTACGTCACCGGCTTTGCCCTCTCCTCTCCCGCCACCACGTTTACGACGTCCGCCCAGGTCACGGGTAAGGTATGGGCGTCCAATTACGCGGTGCCGACGCCGGCGAATCTGACGGCTGCCGTGCTCAACATGCAGACGGCATATACGGACGCAGCGGGCCGCACGTCGCCCAACTTCACCGAGCTGGGTGCCGGCAACATTCAGGGGATGACCCTGGTCCCCGGGCTGTACAAGTGGGGAACGGGCGTTTCGATCCCGAGCGCGGTCACGCTTTCGGGTGGCGCGAATGACGTCTGGATCTTCCAGATCGCACAGAACCTCACGGTGGGCAACGCCGCCATGGTGACTTTGAGCGGCGGCGCACAAGCCAAGAATGTGTTCTGGCAAGTCGCGGGCCAGGCAACGCTGGGTACGACGTCCAATTTCAAGGGCATCATTCTTTCCAAGACGCTGATTGCGTTCAACACCGGCGCTTCGATTACGGGCCGCGCGCTGGCGCAGACCGCGGTTACACTGGATGCCACGGCCATTACGAATCCATAGTTCTTCGTAGGGCGTAGCCGGTTGCGCGGGGGGCTGAGTACGCCAAGTGGCGTGTTCAGCCCCCTGTGCGAGCAACTCAAGACCGTCTCGGCGCCATCGCTGGACGAATGCCTAGAACTGCTCGTGGCTGTCTGGTGCGATAGTTTGACGGGGGGGACACCGTTGGAAAGGGATCGAGTCCCGCTAAGAGCGCGACGACCGGTGCGGAGATCTTCGTAGCGTCGGTAGTAACGAAGACAGCGACGGCGCCAGCAAGCGTCGGTTAGCGTCGGAGAGCGATCGAATTAGGTAATCGACAGAGCTCGGACACCGGCTCGCGACGATTGACGTTCGAAATGTGCCCCTCCGGAGCGGAAGGTCCCGCGTTCAAGGCGCGCCTGGCGCACCGGCGGCGCATACCTCACGCGTTACCCTCTTTTTCGCCGGGTACGGTGTGG
>JBKPDZ010000029.1:0-23166 GCA_046728135.1 Gemmatimonadota bacterium
CGGCGCCGCACCCGCCACGCGAGGAGCGGCGGTACGAACAGCACCAGGAGCCAGCCCTCCCAGCCGAGGCGCCGGCCCAGGCGCTCGCTGGCCAGCTCGCCGCGCGCCGGGAGTAGGGGCGGAAGCACCCGCGCAGCACGAGGCTCGGCTCCAGGCGCGACGGCCAGCGGTACGGGTGACGACGTCGCCGTCTCGTAGCGCCCCTTCCCCGTCGCATTGAAGTATGGGTAGCGCACTTCGGGCAACCTGAAGTTGCCTGAGGAATCCGGCACGGCCAGGTAGTGGAATGTCTTGCCGCCGGCGATCCGTCCAGCCTGCGGCGCGACGCGCACCTCGGTTTGCGCGGGATAAACGCGAAACCCGATGGGCCAGCGCAACGCGGGCTCGGGCCACAGCGACACGTTGCCAATGCCGGTCACCGTCAGCGACGCTTCGAGCGGCTCGCCGACGCGCGTCGTCGCGGGATCGACCTGCAAATCGACACGCAGGCTGTCGCCGACGACGCTCGTCGCCGGACTACTGGGGGGAGGGGGCAGGGGCAGAACAGTGATCGCAATTGAATCGCTGCGCAGCGCGTACCGCTCCTCACGACTGAAGAACGAGAACGTCACCGGAAGTGCGTACTCGACGGAGGCCGGCGGGATGATCAACCGCCCAGGCATCAGCGGAAAGACGACCTGATGTGCGATGAACAGATCCAGCCAACGGCCGCCCACCCGCCGTGAGAGCGCAACGCCAGATGACGTAGCGGCCGGGTACGCCCACACGCCTTCCGGCGTGACGAGCGTCAGGAAGGGTGGCCGCCGCATGCGCTGACCCAGCTCGCGGGGGATCCAGGCCGCGGCAATCACATCGACCTGCTGACCGGCGAAGACCGTGTCGCTCGGCACGAGCATGGTGAGTGCGACGCGATCGGCGCGCCGCGAGATAGGCGCGGGGGTGGTTTCGAGCAGCGAACGCGCCAGCGGGCTCAGCGTCAGCGCGGTGCGATCGGCGGCACTGTCCACGGTGACGAGGATGGGATCGGTCGATACGATGCTGCGGCCCTGCCGGGCGCGCACCGGCCCGATGAGCAGCGCGCCGGCCTGCTGCGCGCGCAGCTGCAGCTCGCGAACCGTGGTCCGTGTCGAACCGCCACCGGACGCGCCGTTGAGAGCGACTTCCGTCATGTCGCGGGAGCCCACGATCGCGAATCCGTTCAGTGAGGGGAGCACGATCTCGACGGCATCCGCGGAGCGGGTGCGCGCGCGCACCGTCAACGTCAGCTCCTCGCCGACGCGCAGTTGCGTGCGGTCGACGCTGGCTGTGACTTCGGCCCCTTGGAACAGCGCCAAGACGGCGAGCAGCGAAAGCGTCACCAGTCCTTCACTCCCGCCGGCGCGGCGCGGCGCGTGCGACCGGTGCGATCACGCCGCGTGCGCAGCTCTTCCTGACCGATCGACTGCAGCACCTGATCGGCTTGCGCCTGGCTCATGGCGCCCCCACCCCCGCTACTCGGGGGCGGTGGCGGCGGTTGGGCCGCACCACCTCCCCCGCCAGACGGCGGCGGCGGAGGGTTGGGGGTGTTCTGGCCGCCGCCACCGCGCAGCCGCTTGACGAGCTCGAGGTTCCACTTCGCGCGGATGTGGTGCGGTTGCAGCAGGAGCGCCTCGCGATACGCGCGTTCGGCGTCGGCGAGGTGCGCGTCCCGATTGACGCTGTCGGCCTTCGCTTGGAGAAGCCCGAGGAGACCGAGATTATAGAGCGCGCGGAACCGTAGCTCGGGATCGACTGCGGTGGCCGCGTGGGCGAGCGACGCGCGCGCGAGCGCGGGATCGCCCGCCGCGAGTGCCGCAGTGCCCGTGTTGTACCACGCGGTGTCATCGTCCTCATGCGCCTTGAGCTCGGCGAGGTACGCCGTGGCCGCGGCACGCGCATCCCCCTTGTCCCATGCTTTCTCCGCGGGCGAGCGCTGCCGCTGGGCCTGAAGCGCAGGCGGGGCGGCGACGCACAGCAGCAGACCAATCAGCGCGGCGGTCCGTCGCGTGAGCGTCTGGGCCGCCAGCACCAGACCGGCAAGGAGCAGCGGAATCCAGGCGCGCGGCCGGCCATGCTGCGTGCGACTCTCCGTCGCCGTGGAACGCTTGTAGGAGGCAACGAGGTCACGCACGGCGCCGGCCTGATCCGGCAGCTCCGCCGCGACGACCGTCCCCTGCGCGGCGTCCGCGATCGCACCCAGTACATCGTCGCGCCGGCTCGTGAGGATCTGATTTCCGGATTCGTCCTGCTGCCAGGAGACCAATGTGCCCCGATCGTCGCGCACGGGGATCTTGGTCGGCTGCTTCCCGCCTTCCGCCACCAGGATCAGGTGTATCCCGAGTCCCGCCAGCCGGTGCGCTTCCTGAACCGCTTGCTCCAGCGAGTCGTGCGCTTCGCCATCGGTGAACATCACGAGCACGCGATCCGCGATCTCCGGACTGGCATGCAGGAGATCGATCCCTTGGGCCAGTGCCGGAACCAGCGACGTTCCGCCTTCGGACGCGACATCGGGGTCCAGGGCGTCCAGATACAGCGTCAGTGCCGAACCATCGACGGAGAGCGGCGAGAGGATGTAGCTCGTGCCCGCAAAAGCGGAGAGCCCCAGGCGATCGCCATCGAGGTCCTGCACGAGGCGCCGCGCTTCGCGCAGCGCGCGCCCCAGCCGGCTGGGCTTGACGTCTTCGGCCAGCATCGAGCGCGAAATGTCGATCGCGAGCACGAGGTTGAGCCCGCGCGTCTCGGTGACGATGCGTTCTTCACCCCAACGCGGTCCCGACAGAGCAACGGCCGCGAGCCCCGCAGCCAGGCCCAACGCAGGCGCGCCGAATTGCCCCGCCGAGCGCGCAATCCGGGCCGTGGCCTCCGACCACGCCGCTGCGCGCCGCAACCGCGAGCGCCGCGCCCAGGCCGCCGCCGCCCATACCACGGCGGCGACCACGGGGGCGAGCGCCACGACGACGGGCGCATCGAACGTGATCATGGGACCCGCACCGCGAATGTGCCGGCCAGCACCAGCTCGAGCGCGAGCGCCAGCAGCCCGAGGCTGACCGGCCAGCGATAGGCTTCCTCGTAGCGATGGTAGACGAGATGCTGCACCGGCGTCTTCTCGAGGCGATCGATCTCGGCGAAAATGTTCGAGAGCGACGCCGCATCGGTCGCGCGGAAATAGCGGCCGCCCGTCGTATGCGCGACGTCATCGAGCAGCTGCTCGTCGATCTCAACCGGCATGGTCTCGTAGCGCAGTCCGAGCGGACCTCGTCCCGTCGGCACGGGCGCCTCGCCCTGTACCCCGACACCGATGGTGTAAATCTTGATCCCGAACGCCGCCGCCGCGTGTGCTGCGGTGCGCGGATCTACGATCCCCTTGTTGTTGACTCCGTCGGTCAAAAGCACGACGACTTTGCTCTTGCCCGGAGCGCGACGCAGCCGGTTGGCGCTGGTGGCAATCGCGGTGCCGATCGCAGTCCCATCCTCGAGAATGCCGACGCGGAGCTGACGAATCGCTTCTTCCAGCACTTCGTAGTCGGTCGTGATGGGCACCTGCGTCAACGCCTGCCCGGCAAAGGCGACGAGCCCGATCCGATCCGACGCTCGCGCCCGCACGAATTCGGTCGCCGTGCGCCGCGCGACGTCGAGCCGGTTGGCGGGCGAGAAGTCTTCCGCGAGCATGCTGCTCGAGATATCGACCGCCAACACGATCGAAATCCCTTCGCTGCGCAGCTCCGCGCGCGCCGATCCGAGACGCGGGCCGGCGGCGGCGTAGATCCACGCCGCGAGGCAGACCGATCTGAGCGACAGTGGCAGGAGTGAGATCCACAATCGCTCCGCCGGTCCCAGCGCGGGCCGGACATCGCTCATCGGCGCGCCGGCGAGCTTCGCGAGCCGCCGGCGCCGCCACGACCACCACAGCGGCAGCGCCGCAAGCAGCAACAGCAACAGGGGGCGCGCGAAGCTCATCCCGACGATCCGTTCGAGCCGAATTCGCGCGCGAGCGCGCGGGCGCGCGCGGCGAGCGGTGCCACCTCCACGCCGTGGGCCGTCGCAAATGCCACCTGATCGAGCGCCTGCAGCAGCTCACGCAGATCGCGCAGCGGCGCGTTCGGCCGGGCCCGTTCGACGGCTGCCAGACACTCCGCCGTGCTGAGCGCCTCGTGCGCATCGGGAATCGCTCGCGCCACCGCCCGGCGCAGGCCTTGCGCCGCTCGCGCCGCCACCGCCTTCGGCTCGCCGGCCGAGAGCCAGCGCGAATCGGGAATCTCGCCCGCGACAGCGGCGGCCTGTCCGGCGGCCACGGTCCTCGGGCCGCGGCGTCGCCAGACGATGAGGAGCAACAACACACCGCCGGCGAGCACCACCGCAGCCGCGACGGGAATCGGGCTGGAGCGCGCGAGCCTCAGCGGCCCGACGGCCGGCTGCGGGGCTGGCGCCTTCACGCTATCCGGGATCACGCTCGCGACGTGGAATCGGGCCGTGCCGCCCGGCAGTGAGTCCGCCGTGCCATCAGGACCCAGTCGCCAGATGGGCGGCATGTCGAGCGTGATCTCGCCCGGCGTCCACGCCACCACGGTGTAGCGCGCGACCCATTCGCCGGCACCTGTGGCGACCACCACCGGATAGCCGAGCGGCTCGGCAACCGACCCCGCCCCAAGCTTGCCCGTGCGCACGCGCCAACCGGCGGGCGTCGGCACTGTGCGCTCGAGCTGGACCGTATCGCCGACGGTCGGCCGGCTCGGCGAGGCGTTCCAGGCATCGCTTTGCAGCAGGAGCAACACGAGCGTCATACCGATCATCGACTGATGCGCTTCGCGCGCTCGGCGAAGGCGCGCCGCAGCGGCACACCGTACGGGATGGTCGTGAAGAGCGACACGCGGTCCACTCCCGCTTGCACCAGCTTCCGGGTGCGTTCCTGCTGCATCGCTTCGGCGGCCACGCGAATCCGCGTCCGTGTCGGCGCGTGGCTCGTGTCCACGAGCAGGCGCTGCCCCGTCTCCGCGTCTTCGAGCTCGACCCACCCCGCGTCCGGGAGATCGTACTCGCGCGGATCGTCGATGGTGATCGCCACGACTTCGTGGCGCGCGGCGAGCTGATTGAGTGGGACCTCCCACTCGGCGGCCCTGAAGTCCGAGAGGACGACGACGATCGCCCGGTGTCGCAGCAGCTTCGCTGCATAAGTCAGCGCCCCCCCGAGGTTCGTGCCTCGGCCGCGTGGGGCGAACGCCACGAGGTCGCGAATGACCCGGAGCGCGTGGGCGCGGCCCTTCGCGGGTCGCACGACGTATTCGGGGGCATCGGCGAACAGCAGCGCGCCGACACGATCATTGTGGCGCGCGGCCGCGAGCGCCAGCACGGCGGCCACCTCCACCGCCAGCCCCGCTTTGGTATAGGGGCGGCCGAAATGCAGCGAGCCGGACTGGTCCACGATGAGGAGCAGCGTGAGCTCGCGCTCTTCCATGAACGTCTTGACGAAGGGATGGCCCATGCGGGCCGAGACGTTCCAGTCGATCGCCCGGAAGTCGTCGCCCTGCTGGTAGGCGCGGACTTCCGCGAACTCGATGCCCTGTCCGCGGAAGACCGACCGGTACTCGCCGGTGAACAGCGTATTGACCAGGCTGCGAGCCCGGAGCTCGATCCCCTTGACGTGCCGCAGCACTTCCGCGGTAACCGCCCGCCGGCGGCGCCGGACGGGGGAAGTCTGGCCGCTGCGACGTTCTTTGCCTTCGAACGTCACGGCACTCCCACAGCCTCCAGGATCTTCGCGATGACCTGATCGGCGGTCATGTCCTCAGCTTCCGCCTCGAAGGTGAGCAGCACGCGGTGGCGCAGCACGTCAAAGGCCATCGCCTTGACGTCCTCCGGCACGACGAAGGCGCGTCCGCGGAGATAGGCGTGCGCGCGGGCCGCCTGCGCGAGATAGATCGAGGCGCGCGGCGACGCGCCGAACGCGATCAGCGGCTTGAGCTCCGGCAAGCCGACCGCCTGCGGTTCTCGCGTGGCGCGGACGGCGTCTACGATGTAGTCGACCACTTTCTGATCCATGAAGAGCTCGGCGATCGCGCTCCGCGCCGCCAGGATGTCCTCCGCCTCCGCGATGCGCTGGACCTCGATCGGCCGTCCCGATGCCATGCGGCCGACGATCTCCTTCTCGGCGTCGCGTGACGGATAGGCGACGCGGACCTTCAGCATGAAGCGATCGAGCTGCGCCTCCGGAAGTGGATACGTCCCTTCGTGCTCGATCGGGTTTTGGGTCGCGAGCACCAGGAACGGCTCGCCGAGGTAGAAGGTCTCGCCGCCGATGGTGACCTGCTTCTCCTGCATCGCCTCGAGCAGCGCCGACTGTACTTTCGCGGGCGCGCGGTTGATTTCGTCGGCGAGCACGAGGTTCGCAAACAGCGGACCCTTTTTGGGATAGAATTCCTGCGAGCGCTGGTCGAACACCATCGTGCCGATCACGTCCGCAGGCAGCAGATCGGGCGTGAACTGGATCCGGGAGAAACTGATGCGCAAGGCTTCGGCCACCGTCCGCACCGCCAGCGTCTTGGCCAGACCCGGGACGCCCTCGAGAAGAATGTGGCCACCGGTGAGCAGCCCGATCAGCAGCCGCTCCACCATGACCTCTTGCCCGACCACGCGCTTCGCGACTTCGCGCGTGATACTTTGCGCCAACACCGCGTCAGTGGCTTTGGCTGTGCGTGTCGTCATCGGAGCGACGCCTCCGCGGCGCGCTTCACCGTCGGCTCCTTGTCCCGCGCGTAGAGCTCGAGCAATGCTTTTGCCTCCATTCGGTCCAGTCGCGCCAGTCCTTCGATCGCGGCCGCGCGCACGAAGGGCGTGCGGCGCGGTCTCCCGCCAGGCTCGGCATACTTCGCCAGCACTTCCAGCGCCTCCTTGGCCCCGAGCTGGCCGATCGCCTGCAGCAACGCAGCCAATACCCCTTCGTCTTTCTCCTGCTCCAGCCGCCGCACCAGCACCGTCGTCGCCCCCACGTCGCCGGCCGCCGCGATCGTGCGCGCCGCCGCGGTGCGCACGAGCACCGATTCGTCTTTCAGCGCCGGCATCGCGGGTCGCGCGATCTCCCGGCCCCCGAGCTCGGCCAGACCGAGCAAGGCCGCTTCGCGCACGCGCTCATCGGCGTGACGCGTCAAACCGATGAGGGATTCGGTGACCTGCGGGCTGCCGCTCAACCCCAAGAATTCGGCGGCCGCCGCGACGACCTCGGGAACTTTGCTCGTAATGCGGCCCTGCAACAACTCTACACTGCGCTCACCGGCCGCGCGCATGGCGGCACGATACGCTTCTCGCAGCTCCGGTGCCGCGTGGAGGTACGCGTCCACGACGAGACCGGCTGAGACAGCGCCCAGCGCCCCCACGGCATTGACGAGATGCGCGCGCTCGGCGGGCGGGACGCGGGGCTCGCCGAGGCGCGCCACCATACGCTCCACTATAGCTTCGTCGGCCAGCACGCCCGCCACCTCCCCGATGGCCTCCTGAATATCGGGATCCTGAATCTTGCTGAGCGAGCGGTCGAGTCCGGCAACGACTTCGGCTACCGCACCGATGTCCCGTAATGCAATCACGTCTGGGGTGAGCCGTCGGAGTTTCTCGACGATCGTGCGCTGATCTTCCGGTCGCGACGCCGCCTGCAGCGCGATGACCGCGCGTCGAGCGTCGACATCGGCCGGCAGCACGTCCGGGCGGAACGTCCCGCTCTGGCGGGTGGGGGCGACCGTATCGGACCGCGGCGGGGGGGGCGGGGGGGGCGGGGGGGACGAGGACGCTGCTGCGGGGACGGGGACAAAGACCGGTTCCGAGGGAGGCTCGGGCGGTGGCGCCGCGGCCGGTGGTGCTTCGCCGAGCACGCGCGAAGCCGACAACCGTTGGCTGGCGCGGCGGCCGAGCAGAACGGTAATGCGTCCGAGCACGGCGTCGTCAGGAGCGACGTTGCCGACGGCGACGCCGAACAGCCCGAGCCAGTGCTCCGGTGTTACGCCGGGATTGATCTGAATCGCGCGGACGCCGCGCGCAAACAAGAGTCCCGAGAGCTCGGCCACCTGGGTGTTGCGCGGCAGCAGGTGTTGGCCGTGCCAATGCAGTCCCGTCGCCCCAATTTTCCACTCGACCGTCCCCAGCGCGGCCACCGCAGGCAGGCAGGAGCTGATCTGGCGCATGGCTTCCAGCACCGCCGGGTGCGAGGGCGGATACAGCCGTGTCAGCCGGAACGTCGTGCCGATTGCGCCGAGCGCGCGGTCCACTGCTCCCGTGTCAATTGCCATCAGCGTTTGATACGCGTCCCCTTGTCCTCGACCGTAAAGACCCACGTCGCCAAGCGGGAGGGCTCGATCGGGTCATCAGGCTCGATCGCGTTCCACTCGACGTCGCTGCCGGAGCTCTGGGGTCCGGCGGCTCGCGCTTCCGCGTCCTGCACCATCACGCCCGCCCGTTTGATCCACATGCCGAACTGCTCGGGACGCAGGTCGACCCACCCGCGCGGCGCGGCCGTCAGCGGGTCACGGTCCTCGGGCGGCACGACGACCAGACTACCGCGGTACACAGTCTTGCCGTCCGGCGCCACGATCGGCAACCCGACCGAGATAATCTGCTGCCGCAGCGCGGCCTCCGCGGCGAGCAGCCGCCACGCCGCCTCCGCGAGCGGCGCAGCCCTGCTCCCGGCGAGCGCGCGAACGTTCGGACACAAGTGGCGACAGAGATATGCCTCGTACAGCAATTTGGTGAGCCGCGGCGGTCCCAGCATCTCGTAGGCGACACCGCGCACGCCGCGGCTGTCCTCGAGGGCCTTGAGGCGACCGATCGCATTGCGACGCAGCACGCCGGCACGGTATGTCGGTCCCGCGGTCGCGGCATCCATTGCGGCCACGATGTCCTTCCCGGTGGGCCGGCCCTGCAGCTCCAGCATCACGTAATCCGCGACTTCTTCGGGTGTGATAAACTCCATCTGCCCTAGGGCGGTGACGGTCTCGAACTCGTCGCGTGCGAAGAGACCGTTCTCGCCCAAATCGATGTACACGCCATCGAGCGGCCGGCCGAGATCTCGCCAGGGATGGGCGCCGGGCGCGAATGCGTCGTGCAGACGCACCGGTTGCTCGCAATCGACGAGCGGGATCGGCTTGCCCTTGCGCCGCACGGGACCGTGGGCGACTTCGCGCCACGCGATCGAGGTCGTCGGCTTGATCTCCACCGTGACCGGCGCGTCCGGCGTACGGCCGAGCAGAAACAGCAGCATCGAATGCGCGCCGGCAACCGCCGACTTCGCGAGCAGCGTGGCGCTAGGCCGCTCTTCCGAGTGGGTATACGGGATGTTGAATCCCATGCCGCCGGTGCCGCTCGTGCCGATCTTCACATACGTCTGTGTACCCGACCGACGCAGCGCCTCGGTGATGATCTGCGCGTGACGCACCAGCTGGGGCATCGGGAGTCGCAGCAGATGTTGCTCGATGGTCGCCCGGTCGACGCCGCCATCCTGCGCTCGACTCAGCAAGGCGCGCGCGCTGTGAAAAATGTCCTGATACGCAAACGCGGTCGCCGTGTTGATGCTGTCGACGACCGCTTGCGGCTTGTAGTGAATCAGGAGCTGGAAGAGGAGACTGCGCTCCAGCACCGCGTCGCTGAGATCCCCGTACAGATCGCCCAACACGAGCGCCCGATGTGCTGGACTGCCCATGATCACCGCCAGATCGAGCCGCGCCACGGACGCCGGCGCGAAGATATTGCCCCACTCGACATCGATCGTGACGGCGCCGCGGTAAGGCTCGAGCGCCCGCGCGGCGGCGCGCACTTCATCTTCAAAGAGCGCCACGAGCACGACGCGGCGGGGCGGCGGCGTGGCCGCGAGCACTCGACGCGCGACGGCATGGCCGACCAGGCCGCTGCCGCCGAGCAGCATCACCGTCCGGTCAGCGAGGTCCATGCAGTCGCTCGATCGCTCCGATCTCTTGCCGGGTGAGCTCGCGCCAATGACCCTCCGCCAGCTTCCCGAGCCGGACCGGTCCATAGGCCACGCGATGCAACCATTCGACCTTGAGACCCAACGCTTCCGCGATGCGCCGCACGATGCGCTGCCGGCCCTCGGCGAGGGTCAGCTCGATCTCGACCGACTTCCCCTGCGGCCGCACGCGCGACTCGACGACGCGGACCGCGCGGCCGTCGATCACGATGCGCTGCGCGAGCGCCGTCCGGATCGCGGCGGCGTCCGCGCCGTGCACGCCGAGCCAATAGGTGCGCGGGACCTCGTAGCGCGGGTGCATGAGCCGGTGGGCCGCCGCGCCGTCGGTGGTCAGCAGCAGCAGCCCGGAGGTCATCACGTCCAGCCGACCAACGTACGTGAGGCCGGGAATCTTCGGGAGCAGCCCGAAGACCGTGCGGCGCCCCTCAGGGTCGGAGCGGCTCACGACGTACCCGATCGGCTTGTTGAGCGCGAGCCACGCGGTGCGCGTCGCATGGCGTACCGCGCGGCCGTCGACCGTGATTTTCTGCGCGTCGGGATCGACGCTCATGCCGATCGTCGCCGGCGTGCCGTCCACACGCACGCGGCCGGCGCGAATCAAGTCTTCCGCCTTGCGGCGTGACGCCACGCCCGCGCGCGCCAGGGCGCGCTGCAGGCGCATCAGGGTCATTCGGGCTCGTCGACGGGACTGGGACGCCGGAGGGCCACGGATAGCTCGTCGAGCCGCGGCAAATCCTCCAGGTCTTTCAATCCAAGGATCTCCAAGAATGAGGGCGTGGTGCCATACAGCAGCGGGCGGCCCAGACCTTCGCCGCGTGTCACGACCTCGATGAGCCCGCGCTCGAGCAGCTTGTCGATGACGGCTCCGGAATCGACGCCCCGGATCTCGTCGACCTCGATCCGGCCCACCGGTTGTCGATAGGCGATGATGGCGAGCGTTTCGAGCGCCGCGGGAGATAGGCGCCGCGGCCGGAGCGCAAACTGCGCACGCTCGATGGTCTCGGCGTACTCGCGGCGCGTGAGGAATTGCCACCCCTCCGCAATCTCGACGAGCTCGACGCCGTGCTCCTCCTCACCGTACAGCGATCGGATTTCGTCGACCGCGGCACGCACCGCGATTGCTCCCGCTCCCGGATCGAGCGAAGCGAGCTCTTCGAGCGTGAGCGGGCGCGACGCCGCGAACAGCGCCGCTTCAAGCAGCTTCGCGAGGGGGTGCACGCGTGATCACCATCGGACCGAATGGTTCAGGCTGTGACAACGTGAGCGCGCTGCGCTTGGCGAGCTCGAGCAGCGCGATGAACGCCGACAGCACGTCGACGATCGTGGCGCCCCGCCCCACGATCTCGGACCAGCCAAACTGTTCCCGCTCGGCAAGGAGCGCGTTGATGCGGGCGGTGGCGCCTTCGACGTCGAGCGGGCGTGGCACCACGCGGTGCAGCATCGGCTCGGGGATCAGCGCGATCACCCGCTCGGCGGCCGCGAGCAGGTCGTTCAGATCGATCTGGAGCGGCGCCGGCGGGGCGTCGGGCGGCGGCGCTTCGTACCCGCGGCCAAACCGCTCGGCACGTACATCCGCGGCATGTCCCAGCCACTCCACGAGCTCGCGGATCTGCTGGTATTCGAGTAGCCGCCGCACGAGCTCGGCGCGCGGATCTTCCCATTCGTCATCGCCGAGGCGGCGCGGCAGCAGCATCTGCGCCTTGATGCGCAGCAGGCGAGCGGCCATCTCGAGGTAATCGGCGGCTTGGTTGAGACCGAGATCGTTGATAACCGACAGGAACTGATCGGCGATCTTCGCGATCGGGAGGTCGGTGATGTCGACTTCGTCTTCGCGGATCAGGTGCAAGAGCAGATCGAGCGGGCCCGAGAATTTCTCCAGCTCGACGACGAAACCGCTGTTGCCCGTATCGCGCAGAATAGGACTGGTCACCAGGGTATCCCGTGTGCCAGAGCCACCGGGCGGATCACCATGTCCGCTAGGTCTCGCAGCTCAAACGCGGGCCATAAGAAAAAGCGAACCACCCCCGGCAGCAGATAGCTCACCGCCACAATAGGCAAGAAGCCAAAACGCTGAAGCTGACGATATTGCATGCCCGCACCTGGCGGCAGGATGTGGTAAAAGACATGGCTACCATCTAGGGGCGGAATGGGAATCAGATTGAAGAACGCCAGGATTAGATTAAGCCAGATCCCGTAGCCCATCATGCGTTGCAGCAGTTCGAGAGTCGGGGCAAGAGAGGATGGAACTGCCTCGGCGATCGTGCCGACGGTGGCGAAAAGTCCTGTGAAAATGACGAAGAGAACCAGATTAACGGCGATCCCCGCCAGCGACACGATGATGTCACCGCGGACATAATGCCGGTAGTTCCGCGGATTCACCGGCACCGGTTTCGCGCCGCCGAACGCGAACCCCGAGGTGAACCAAAGCAGCAGCGGCAGAATTACCGTCATGAAGGGATCGATATGCTTGAGGGGATTAAAGGTCAGTCGACCGAGCATATACGCGGTGGAATCGCCTTGCCGATACGCCGCTTCGGCGTGGGCATACTCGTGAGCCACCATTGAAAACAGCAGCACAGGGGCCCAGAGGAAAATCTCGAACGAGATAGCCGTTGACCCGGGTAGGTGACGGCCAAAGATATGTATACGCTTGACCCGACGCAACTTACCGCCTAGCTTTTCGCGCCATGCCGAAGATCAAATCCGCCAAGAAGGCGATGCGCCAGGCGCGCACGCGCGCCATCCGCAACCGCGCGCAACGTTCGTCACTGCGCACTGCATTGAAGCACGTGCGCGTCGCGGCTACCGCCGAGGCCGCCGCCGCAGCCTACGCGCTCGCCGCCCGCGTCCTCGATCGCGCCGCGCGCAAAGGACTCATCCACAAAAACAACGCCGCGCGGCAGAAGTCCCGATTGGCGGCGTTGGTCAAACGGTTACGGGCAAAGGCATCGGCGTAACCGGAAATTGGTAGGGGCGCAGCATGCTGCGCCCCTACATCACACATCACATCGCAGCCAATTCCCCGCCGCAGTTTTCGCAGTACCACTCCGTCGCCAGATTCATCGTCCCGCATTCGCGGCACTTCAGCGTCTTCTCGACGGGCGCGTCTTCGTCGATCGGGGCGTGGGGCGTGGCATCCTGCGGATCGTCGATCTGATACTGCGCGCCGCTCGCCCGCCGCGGCGACGGCGCGTTCTGTTCGTCTTCCGTCACGGACTTGAGGAACGCCAACTCATCGATTGGCGTCTTCCGCTTATCGGCGGGTTTGGGCGGCGGCGAAGGGGTGAGCGTAAGGTCCGCCGCAACACCACGGGAGGGGGGGGAGGCGGGGGAGGAGGGCGTCGGTTTGGCTTTCACGAGCGCGTCGAGCTCCTCGAGCCGTGTGATGTCGCGCTCGACATCCAGTAGCTCGTCGCGAACGGCACCGAGATCCGCGAGCGCGTCCTTGTGAACCTGCGCCCACTGCCCTTCGTCGTACTCGCCGACCTCATGCCGCAGCTCCGTCTCCGCGAGCCGCTCGGCGGCGGCCTTCTCCTTTTTTTGGAGCTCGAGCAGCGTTTCTTTGCGCTGCGCGATCAACTGACGCGCCGCATCGGCGTGGGATCGCAGCTCCTCGGTGACCGCCTTGAGGCGCGCCTCGTAGTCGGCCTTCACGCGCGTACGGACGTGCTCGGGCGCCGAGTCGGCCGTCGACTTGATGCGCGCAAGCCACGCCTCGTACTGGCGGCGCTCTTCCAACAGCCGCTGAATCGCCGCGGCACTCTTGGACGGTCCCTTAGGCATCCTTCTCCCGCTGCACTTGGGCGCGCAGGGCTTCGAGTCTCTCGACGGACAGCGCAGTCAGGGGTTTCGGCTCTCCGATCGCGCGCGCCGCGGCGATGATGCGTGCCGCGTGCTCGAGACTCTCCATGCGAATCCAGGCCTCGTCGAGCGTCTGGCCCATCGTCACGGCGCCATGATTCGCCAGCAGCAGCGCCTGGTGACGTGTGTCTGCGATATACGGGACGATGCTACGCCCGAGCTCCGGCGTACCTGGCATCCCGAAGGGCACGAGCGGCACCGGTCCCACCACGAAGATAAGCTCCGGCAACAAATTGCCCGGAATCGCTTCGCCCGCAACGGCAAACCCTGTAGCCGCAGGCGGATGCGCGTGCACCACGGCGTGCACGTCGGGCCGGTGTCGCAGGATACGCAAGTGTAAGTCCAACTCGCTCGTGGGCTTGCGAGTGCCGCGCTTGCGGGGCTGTCCGGCGAGATCGACTTCCACCATGTCGGCCGGCTCGAGGAGCGACTTGATGAGTCCGCTGGGTGTGACCAGCACGCGATCCACCCCAAGACGCACCGACAGGTTTCCGTCACGGCCCGCAATCAGTCCCTGCGCCGCGAGCTGCCGGCAGCACAGCGCCATGCGCCGGGCCACCGCAGTCGCGTTCACAGCTCGTGGACGATCGTGCCGGCGACGATAGTGAGGACCGCGCGCCCCGTCAGCGCGCGACCGGTGAACGGTGTGTTGCGGCTCTTGGAATGAAACGCGACCGGGTCGACGGACCACTTCGCCGTGGTATCGAAGACAACAACGTCGGCGACCGAGCCTGGCGCGAGCGTGCCTCCCCCGCCCGGCAGATGAAAGACACGCGCGGGATCCGTGCTCATGCGGCGAATCAGCTGGGGCAGCGTGAACAGGCCGCTCTCCACCAACTCCGTATGCGCGACCGCGAACGCGGTTTCGAGGCCGACGACCCCGAACGGCGCATCGTCGAAGGCCGCCTCTTTTTCGTCGTACGCGTGGGGGGCGTGATCGGAGGCGATGCAGTCGATCACGCCCTCCTTGAGCGCGCCACGGAGGGCGGCGACGTCGGCGGCCTCGCGGAGCGGCGGATTCATCTTGGCGTGCGTGTCATACGCCTCACACGCGTAATCCGTGAGCGTCAAGTGATGTGGCGTCACTTCGGCCGTCACCCGGATTCCCCGCTCTTTCGCCTCGCGAATGATGGCCACCGAGCCACGGCAGGACATGTGGCACAGATGCACATGCCCGCCCGTCAGCTCGGCCAGGACCACGTCGCGCGCCACCATGATCTCTTCGGCGGCCGCCGGAATCCCCTTGAGACCGAGGCGCGTGGAGACCAGGCCTTCGTGCATCACGCCGCCGGCCGCGAGCGTGGGATCTTCGCAGTGATCGGCGACCGGGACATGGAACGTGCGGGCGTACTCCAAGGCGGTCCGCATGAGATGGCTGGAGACGACCGGCTTGCCGTCATCGGAGACCGCGACAGCGCCGGCACTCACCATCTCGCCGAACTCCGCCAGTCGCTCGCCTTTCTGGCCGATCGAGACGGCGCCGATCGGATGCACGCGCGCGCGCCCGGCCAGGCCCGACTGCCGCACGATGAATCCGACGGCCGCCTGGTTGTCGGTGACGGGATCGGTGTTGGGCATCGCGCAGATCGCGGTGAACCCGCCCGCTGCGGCCGCGCGCGCGCCGCTCGCGACCGTCTCTTCGTCCTCGTTGCCCGGCTCGCGCAGATGGACGTGGAGGTCCACGAGCCCCGGTGCGACGATCTTGCCCTTCACGTTGCGGACAAGGGCACCATCCGGCGCCGTGAGGCCGCGCCCGACCGCCGTGATCTTGCCGTCTTGAAGAAGCACATCGGCGAGTTCATCCAGGTCGCGGCTCGGATCGATGACGCGACCGGCCTGCAACAACGTGGGCCGGCTCACTCGCTCCCTCGCTTGGCGGCATCCGCGAGCTCCGCCCGGCCGCCGGCGAGCAGGTACAGCACCGCCATGCGCACCGCGACGCCGTTCGTGACTTGATCGAGGATGACGCTGTGCGGGCCGTCAGCGACGCGTGAGTCGATTTCGACCCCGCGATTCATCGGTCCGGGGTGCATGATCGTGATCGGCTTGGGCGAGCGCTCGAGCCGCTCCGGTGTCACGCCGAAGACGCGATAGTACTCGCGCAGACTCGGGATGAACCCCGTCTCCATGCGCTCGAGTTGCAGGCGCAGGACGTTGAGCACGTCCGCGCCCCACTCGATCGCCGCTTCGACGCGCCCGAACACGCGGACGCCCAGCTCTTCGATCCCCCGCGGCATCAGCGTCCAGGGACCGCAGACGGCGACTTCGGCGCCGAGCTTGGTGAGCCCCCACAGGTTCGAGCGCGCGACACGGGAGTGCAGCACATCGCCGACCAGGCAGACCTTGAGACCGGCGATCTTGCCGTGCTTGTCGCGGATCGTCAGGAGATCGAGCAGCGCCTGGGTCGGATGCTCGTGCTTGCCGTCGCCGGCGTTGATGACGTTCGACGCGATGCGATTCCCGAGGAATTCCGCCGCGCCCGACGAGGGATGGCGGATCACGACCATGTCGATGCGCATCGCTTCGAGGTTCCGCGCCGTATCGACCAGCGTCTCGCCCTTCGAGACGGACGACCCGGTCGCCGCCACGTTCACGGTGTCGGCCGACAAGCGCTTCTCGGCGAATTCGAACGAGACGCGCGTGCGCGTGGAGGCTTCGAAGAACAGGTTGACGATCGTCTTGCCGCGGAGCGCCGGAACCTTCTTGATCGGGCGCTCGGACACTTCTTTGAATGGCTCGGCCGTGTCCAGGATCAACCGGATCTGCTCCGGCGTCATGTGCTCGAGCCCGGTGAGATCTTTGCCGAGAGTCGAACTGGTCATTGGATCAATTCCACGTCATCCCGCCCGTCCAGCTCCTCGACGTGCACGTCCACGCGGTCTCCGGTGGCCGTCTTGACCGACTTCCCGACGATATCGGCTTGAATCGGAAGCTCACGACCGCCACGGTCCACGAGCACGCACAGGGAGATGCGGTGGGGTCGTCCGAAGTCGGCCAGCTCGTCGAGCGCCGCGCGGATGGTGCGGCCGGTGTAGAGGACATCGTCGACGATCACGACGTGCTTGTCGGTGAGATCGCCCGGAATGTGCGTTTCACCGATCACGGGTTTAGGGCCGACGGTTTCCAGATCGTCGCGGTAGAGCGTAATGTCGAGCGCCCCGCGCGGAATCTGCCCGCCTTCTTCCTGCTCGATGAGCCTGGCGATGCGTTCAGCGAGCTCGACACCGCGACGCTGAATGCCGATGAGCACCAGGTCGTCCGTGCCGTGCGCCTGCTCGGTGATTTCCACGGCCATACGCTGCAACGCCCGCGACATCGCGCGGGCGTCGAGGATCGTCATGCGAGCTTCTGTCTTTGGGGGCCGAGGCATCTCGGGGCTGAAACATACTGGCTTCGTTGCAGTATCTTCAAGGTAGCGCCGCCAGGGCGGCCCACGGTCCGCGTAAAGGGTTCTACCCACCCTCGCTTCTCGCGACAGCACCTTCGTTCTTTGCCCCGAATGCGGACCGTGGGCGGTGAAAGGACGAGGGCCATGAATCTCGATTGGCTGCGCAAGCAGGCCAAGCGCCTGCTGGCGGACATGCGCCAAACCAACCCCGCCGCGAAACTCGCCGACGCCCAATTTGAGCTTGCCAAGCAGCAGGGCTTTTCCAGCTGGCGGGCGCTGAAGGCACATGCCGACAGCCTCACCGTCGAGGGCCAGCTGTTCGATGCGGCGAAGCATGGGGACGTTGACACGCTCACGGCCCTGCTCGATGAGTATCCCGAAAAACTGCTCGTGCGAAACACACCCTACGAATGGACCCTGCTGCACGCCGCCGCTCAGGCGGGCCAACTGCCAGCGGTCGATCTCCTATTGCGTCGCGGCATCGACCCGAACGTCCGAGAGAAGGGCGACAACACGTACCCGATGCATTGGGCGGCGGCGGCCGGAACGCTGGACGTCGTGCGTCACCTCGCGGACGCGGGCGGCGACGTCGTCGGCCACGGCGACGATCACGAAATGGAAATCATCGGCTGGGCGACGTGCTGGGACGGAAGCGACGATGCCGCGCATCGCGCCGTCGTCGATTTCCTCCTCAGTCGAGGCGCGCGTCATCACATCTTTTCGGCGATCGCGCAGAACCTGCCCGACGAGGTGCGGCGCATCGTCACAGCCCACCCGGCGGCGCTGAGTCGCCGGATGAGCCGCAACGAGAACCATCAGACGCCGCTGCATTTCGCCGTACGCCACAACCGCCCCGAGATGGTCCGCCTGCTCCTCGAGCTCGGCGCTGACCCCGTGATCGCTGACGGATTCGGATATCCACCCGCGATGTACGCTACGTCTCCGGATATCGACCGCCCGATCATGGAGGCCATCCAGAAGCTGACGGCCGGGGAGCTCGTGAGCGCCGACCGCGGGCAACGCACCACGCGCGCCGGCGTCCTGGACCTGCTGGCGGCCGTTGCGCTCGGCGACTGGAAAAGCGCGACGCGGCTGGCGGAGGACAATCCCGCGCTCACCAGCGGCGGCGGCGCGCTCCATTTGGCGACGAAGCGGGGCGACGCGCGCGGCGTGAAATGGCTGCTCGAACACGGCGCGGATCCCAGCGCGCGTTGGAAGCATTGGGACGCGGACGTGACGCCGCTCCACCTTGCCGTTCTGGAGGATCACCCGGAGGTCTTGAGGCTGCTGCTGGATGCCGGGGCCGATTCCACCATTCGCGATACCAAGCACGACAGCGACGCGCTGGGTTGGGCCGAATTCTTTCGTCGGGGCGAGATGGTGGAGCTGTTGAAGGCGCGGCGCGCCCGTCAGTAGACGGGCGTCAGCGGCGGTTTGCCGTTCAGCACGGCCTGCACGTTCGCGATCGCGATGGCTGCCATCTTGTGCCGGGTCTCCTCCGTCGCGCTGCCGATGTGGGGCAACAGCACTGTCCGTGGCGCCGCCTGCAGTCGCCGATGGATGTGGGGTTCATCGGCATACACGTCGAGACCCGCCGCGCCGAGATGGCCGAGCTCGAGCGACTGGGCGAGCGCCTCCTCGCGAATCACGTCGCCGCGCGAGGTGTTGATCAGAATGGCACCGCGTTTCATCCGCGCGAGCGTCTCGCCGTTGATCATCCCCTTCGTTTCGGGCGTCGACGGCACGTGGATACTGAGGATGTCGCTCGCGGCGAGCAGCTCGTTCGTGTCCACGCGGTGCGCACCTGTCTCGCGCTCGAACTCCGGCTTCGGCGTGCGAGCCGTGTAGAGGATCCGCAAGCCGAATGGCGGGGCCCGCCGGCCGACCGCCTGCCCGATCCGCCCGGCGCCGAGCAGCCCGAGCGTCCGGCCGCGCAGCTCGACGCCGAGCAGCTGCTCCGGGTGCCAGCCGGTCCACTGGCCGCTGCGCACGAGATCCACGCCTTCGACGAGCCGGCGCGCCGTAGCAAGGATCAACGCCCACGTCAGGTCGGCCGTCGCTTCCGTGAGCACTCCCGGAGTGTTGGTGACGAGAATGCCGCGCATTTCGGCGGCCACGAGGTCGACGTTGTTGTAACCGACGGCGCAATTGGCGACGATGCGCAGTTTGGGCAGGTGCTTGAATTCCGTGCCGCCGACCCAGCGGGACAGCAACGGGACGATGGCCACCCAGTCGCCCTTGGGCGTCGGCTCGCCCGCCGCTATCCAGGTGACATCGAGATCGACGAGCTGCGTCGGCTCGAGCAGATTTCTGAGCTCCGCAGCGACCAGTACGGGATGCGCCAAGTCTTATTGGATCGGCGTCTGTTGCATCAACACAGCCTGCCAGCGTCCGTCCCGGCGAACGAAAACTCGCGTGTATCGAATCTTCCCACTGAATGGAAAGCCGTGAAACGTGCCCGTATTGTTCGCGATGCCCGTCAGCAGCGCCACATCACCGTAGACCCTTACGCTGAGACTGTCGTAGTTGATCGCCGTGAGATGCAGGTCACCGCTTGCGATGTCACGAATATTGTCGGCACGCGTGCGGATCGCGCCCAGACGAGAGATCTCGACGAAGTCGGGAGCCAGCATGCGCGAGAGGGCCACTGTGTCAGCCGCGAGCAGTGCCTGCCGCCGGCTCATTTCTACGGCGCGCACCGAGTCCGCGACCTGGGCGAGACCGGGGGTGCTGCAAGCAATCAAGAGCAGTGCTACGAGACGACCGGTCATGACGTGCCTCCTTTCACCTTCAAGTCTCGCGGCCCGATGTACTCCGACTGCGGGCGGATGAGATGATCTTCCGCATGCTGCTCAATCACATGCGCGCACCACCCCGCCACGCGCCCGCACGCGAACGTCGCCACAAAGGAGCGCGGTTCGAGACCCAGCGCCTGCAGGACCAGGGCGGTGTAGAACTCGACATTCGTCCGGAGATTGCGCCCGGGCTTCACCTCCTCCAGCACTTTCAGAATCGTCTGCTCGGCCGCGCGCGCCAGATCGAACAGCTTGCGGTTCTCGAGCGCCGCGGCGCTCATCTGGTCGGCGACCGTACTCAGCACATCCGCCCTCGGGTCACGCACCTTGTAGACGCGGTGCCCGAATCCCATGATGCGCCGCCCCGCCGCCAGCTCGTTGCGCACCCACGGCTCGGCGCGGTCGGCGGACTTGATGTCCTTCAGCATGTCGAGCACCGGACCGGGAGCACCGCCATGCAGGGGGCCTTTCAAGGCACCGATCGCGCCGGTCACCGCGCTCACCATGTCGGAGCGCGTGCTGGCGATCACGCGCGCGGCAAACGTCGAGGCATTCATCCCGTGATCGATGACCGTCACCCAGTAGGTATCGATGGCGCGCGCCGCGATCGGGTCGGGCTCCTTGCCGTGCACCATATAGAGGAAGTTCGCCGACAGCGGCAGATCGGCGCGCGGCGCGATCGGCTGCTTTCCCGCGCTCAGCCTGGCATGGGCCGCGACGATCGTCGGAAAGCGCGCCGTGAGCAGCTTGGCCGCTTCCATGTCGGCGGCCGGGGAAATGTCGTCGGGATGCGGGAGGTCGAGCGAGAGGGTCGCGCACGCCATGCGCAACGCGTCGATGGGCGGGGTCGTTGCGGCCGCGCGGACGACGCGCATCGTCTCCTCGGGCAGCGCGCGCCGCTCGGCAATTTCCCGCCGGAGCGTCGCGAGCTCGTCGCGCGACGGTAATGCCCCCCGCCACAACAGATGCGCCGCTTCTTCGAACGCGATACGGCCGGCCAGCTCCTTGAGCTGGTAGCCGCCGATGATCAGCTCACCCGCCTGACCGTCGACGTGACTGAGGCGCGTCTGGGCGGCGACGACGCCGTCCAAGCCTCTCGGCGTGGGCTTTGAGGTGCTGGTCATGGGCAGTGAAGGACGGTGAAGGGCGGCGCAGGGCGGAAAAAACATGATGGCCGCGCAGAATTGATGATACGCTGCCGAAACAAATGATTATTCACCTACATGGCCCCATACAAGCGCCTCTTGGCATGGCAGGAATGTCACAAGCTCGTTCTTGCCATATACAAGGCGACTGAGTCCTTTCCGAAACACGAACTCTATGGCCTGACCTCGCAGCTCCGCCGTGCTGGGTTTTCCGCCGGTGCAAATATCGTCGAAGGCGTCTCTCGAAAGGGTTCCAATGAGTTTCGACGCTTCTTGGACATTGCGCTGGGATCTTTGGGCGAGGTTCAATATGGTCTCGAGGTGGCATTGGCGCTCAACTACATCAAACAAGACACGTTCGCGACGTTGGAATCTCAGCAGCGCCGAGCCCAGTTTCTCACGTGGAAACTCAAAACCTCCCTACCCTAGGCTGTTGCCGCCCTGCGCCGCCCTTCACCGCCCTGCCCCGCCCGACGAGATCGCCTTCACCAGTTGATAGATGTATTCCGCACCGTCATAAAAGTCTTGCACCCCGATGCGCTCATCGCGGCCATGCGCGCGAATGTCGTTGATGTCTATGAAGACACCCGACACGCCGTACACCGGGATTCCCGCATTGCGCAGGTACAGACCGTCGGTCGCGCCTGTTTCCATCACGGGAACGACGGGAATGTTCCAGAGCCGCTTGGTCACGCGCTCGATCGGCTCCATGATCGCCGGCAGGAGCGGCGACGGCGGGCTCGGCGTCGCCGCAGTCACGACGCTGACCTTGACGGCGGTGTCGGCCACGACCCGGCTCAGCGTCCCCTGGACCTCCTCTGCCGGCGTCCCCGGCAGCATGCGGCAATTGACGGTCGCCGTCGCTGTCTGGGGTAACGCATTCTCGGCGTGACCGCCGGAGAGCTCGGTTGCGACGCACGTCGTGCGCAGTTGTGCGTTATACAGCGGGCTGATGTCCGACAACCGGCGCATCGCCGCGGAATCGGGTGTCGGCCCGGCCACTGCGGCCATGTCCCGAGCGAGCTGTCCCTGCTGGAGCGTCGCCATTCGCTGGAAAAACGTGCGCGTGATCTCATTGAGCTGCGCCGGGAATTCGTACGCACTCAGGCGGCCGAGTGCGGCTGCCAAGCGGTAGATCGCGTTGTCTTTCGTCGGCAACGAGCTGTGCCCGCCGGAATTGTGCACCTCGAGCTTAAACGTCACGTACACCTTTTCGCTCGCCTGCACTGGACGCATCAGGCGCTTGCCGTTCAGAATCACCGGATCACCGGCGTCCATGTTGAGCACGTAGGCCGCATCGATCAGATCGCGATGATGGGCCAGCAACCACTCGACGCCATTGTAGTCGCTGCCGCCTTCTTCGCCCGTTGTGAGCGCGAGGATCACGTCGCGGTTCGGGCGATACCCCTCCTGCTTGAGTCGCACGAACGTTGCCGTCAGTACAGCGGCGCCATCCTTGATATCCTGCGTGCCCCGGCCGTAGAAGTAGCCATCACGCTCGACGAACGTGAACGGGTCCAGCGACCAGTCCTCGCGCTTCGCCTCGACGACGTCGAGATGCGCGAGGAGGAGGATCGGCTGCGCGCGACCCGTGCCGCGCAATCGCGCGATGAGATTATAGTTCTTCGAGCCCTCCAGACCGATGACCTGCACGTCGGCCGCGGGGAACCCCGCAGCGGTGAGCCGCTGGGCCAGCGCGTTGGCGGCGACGGTCGTGCTCCCACTCGAGCCGGTGGTGTTGATGTTGATCAGCTGCTCGAAGATGTCGCGCGCCCGCGCCTCGTTCGCGGAGAGCGCTCGAGGCGCCTGGGCGCAGAGCGGCAGCGGCAGTGTCAGCAGCAACGCGAACACACCAATACGCTTCATGTAGATCTTGCCGCTCACACGGAAGTCCGGATGACCCATGTGCGCCGCTTCGATCGCATCCGGCAGGTGCAGCGCCAGGCGCCGAAATTCGGCTGGTGTCATCGCCGGCGCAGCTCCACTTCCGACATGATAAAG
>JBKPDZ010000030.1:0-20249 GCA_046728135.1 Gemmatimonadota bacterium
ACACCCAGGCGCCCCCCACCTTCGACCGGAACGCCGCGGCGAGCCCCGCATGCCGATCGACGGTCGTAAAGAACAGCTGTGTGAGCGTGCCTCGGTTCATGGCCTGAACTCCACGACGAAGGTCAGCGGGCTGCCTTGCACTGGCGTGCGGTTGACGTGCTGCATCGTGGCGGTCACCACGACGGAATCAGGAACAGGGCCGTTGCGGAGCCGCACTTGCACGGCTGCCACTCCGGTACTCGGGTTCGTGTAGACCGTGTCCTTGGTCAGTAATGTGATCACCGAGTCGCTGGCCGGAAAGGTGGTCTTGGTGAAAACGACCCGCCGATTGGCGGGGATCGCACCGCCGAGTGCGTAGGCCTGGACACGAAGCGAATCGGACAGGGAGTCGGGCGCAACCACCGTATCCCTGGCCGCGCCCAGCACGCCGATCGAATCGAGTTTGGGGATCACGGTCACGATCTGGGGATTCGAGAACAGGTTCCCCGTGTGCGCCTGCAATCGCGCCGACCCGATCGTCTTGCTGATTGACACACCGGTCGTGCTGTCGACGACGGCGAGCACGGCGGTGTCGAGCGACACCCAGCTGAACTGTGCTTGCACCGAATCGCCGATGCCGTTCAGCGCGCGGGCCTGGGGCCGGAACGTGTCGGTGACCTCGACGCGGGCGCTGTCGGGCAGCACGATTTCGATCGCCACCGGCTGGTTCAGATCGGTATTGATTTTGCAGGCGAACACCGCGGCGAGCGCAACGAGGAGGGGGGCGAGGGCCAACGTTCGAGTCAGGAGCTCCCCGTCCTCTCGTCGGCGGCGCGAACGGGTGCCGCCGCGCCCCCCGCGCCCCCCGCGCCCCCCCCGCCCGCGCCGGTGCGCAGGTCGTGCAGCGTCTGAGTCGCGTGCTCGATCCACTTCTGCGCGTCTGGTCCCCGCGGCGGGTGCGCGAGAAATGTCTTCAGGTGTTGCGCCGCCCCGTCGGGATCGCCGCGCTGCAGCAGCAGAAACGCCAGGCCGTAATGCGCCCCGGCGAGCGAGCCGTCGAGCTCGAGCGCGCGCCGATAATGGCGAATCGCTTCGTCGTAGCGCCGGGTCTTGGTGAATGCGATCGCCATGTTCTGGAGAATCCGTGCGTCGTTGGGGTGATCGCGCAACGCCAGGCGGTACGACGTGAGCGCCGCGTCATAATCCCCCTGCCGCTCGAGGGCTAACGCCTCATTGAGATAATCGAGACGCTGTGGCTTGAGATCGTCGCTCGACGAGCCTCCCCCGAACAAGCGGCGCCAGAAACCCATGGGCCGAAAATAGCTTGCGGCTGCTGACGCTGGCAATGTAGAATCCCCAACCATGGCCCTCCCCCCCCGTCCCTCCACCGGCAGGCGTTCCGGCCCCGCGAGCAAGACCCCGCGGGGGGTGCTCCAAGTCGATTGGGCGTTCTTCGGGGAGCTGTGCCGCGTGCTCGCACTGAAGATCTTCCGCGAGTACGACCCGGAGGTCGTGATCGGAATCGCCAAGGCCGGCGTGATCCCCGGCGCCGTGGTTGCAAGCATCCTGCAGCGCGACTTCGCGTCGATCGCGATCACGCGCGAGGGCTCGGTGATCGCCGGCCCGCCGCGTCTGGTCACGGGCAAGCGCGTGCTGCTCGTGGATGAGACCTGCGAGTCGGGCAGCACGATGAAGCTCGCCCTCGCGGCGGTGCGCGACTTGAAGCCGGCGGCAGTGAAGACCGCCGTGTCGTTCAAGACCGGGACGTACAAGCCCGACTTCTACGCCCTCGAGAACGAGAATTTCATCATCCTGCCCTGGGACCTCGAAGTGATCGTCAATGGGGAGATCGTCGTCCGCCCGGATTACCGCGCCAAACTGAAAGAGACCAGTTGAAAGATCGTCTAGCCGAAAGCCTCAAGCAGTCCCGCGCCGATTACACCGAGATTCGCGTCGAACGCACCTGGAGCTCCGCCGTCGCCTTTCGCGGCCGGCGCCTCGAAACCGCGACGGTCAGCGAGGATCAGGGCGGGTTCGTCCGCGTGCTCAACAAGGGCTGCGGCTGGGGGATCGCCTCGTTCACGTCGTTGGACGAGCTCCCCGGCATGGTCCGGCGCGCCGGCGAGCTGTCGCGGGCGCTCCGCCTGGATGCGCCGATCCGCCTGGCCGACGTGGCGCCGCAGACGGCCGACGCGGTGCTGGACCTCGATGGCGACGTGCGCGGCATTCCGCTGTCGGAGAAGAAGAAGCTGCTCGACCGCTACAACGCCGCGATGCTGGCCGTGTCGAATGCCATCGTGGACACGCAGGCGAGTTATCGCGATGAAGTCTCCGAAGTTTGGTACGTCAATTCCGAAGGCGCGTCGCTCTACCAGCTGCGGCCCGAGGTCGTCGTGTCGGGGACGGCGATCGGCCGGCGC
The DNA here is from genome assembly GCA_046728135.1 of Gemmatimonadota bacterium. Lineage (GTDB taxonomy): Bacteria > Gemmatimonadota > Gemmatimonadetes > Gemmatimonadales > GWC2-71-9 > 20CM-2-65-7. Next base: position 2,400 of record JBKPDZ010000030.1, read on the forward strand.
GACGGCGACATCGAGAAGGGCCTCGAGTCGATCGGCTTGCGGAAGGGATGGAACAGCGTCCAGAACTTCGACGATCGATTCCGCGTCGTCGCGCAACGCGCGGTCGATCTGCTCGATGCACCGCGGGTCCGCGGCGGCGCGTATCCGGTCATCCTCGACAACGAGCTCGCCGGGGTTTTCATCCACGAGGCGTTCGGGCATCTCTCCGAAGCCGATTTCGTGTACGAAAACCCGCAGGCGCGCGAGATGATGACCCTCGGCCGCCGGTTCGGCAAACCGGTGCTCAATGTCGGCGACAACGGCGCCGCCGCGGGACTGCGCGGGACGCTGCCGTACGACGACGAGGGCACGCCGACGCAGGACACGCCGCTGATCAAGGAAGGGATCCTCGTCGGCCGCCTGCACTCGCGCGAGACCGCGGCGAAGCTCGGCGAGCGGCCGACCGGCAACGCCCGCGCCATCTCCTTCCGCCATCCGCCGATCGTCCGGATGACGAACACCTACATCGCGCCGGGCAAGCAGGGCGTCGGATTCGACGATCTGATCGGTGCCGTCAAGCTCGGCGTCTACGCCTGTGGCGCCTTCGGCGGGCAGACGATGCTGGAGAACTTCTCGTTCACGGCCGGCTGGGGTCACATGATCCGCGACGGGAAAGTCGCGGAGCTGGTCAAGGACGTCGTGCTGGCAGGGAATCTGTTTCAGACGCTCGATCGCATCGATCACATCGCCGGTGATTTTACGTGGAATCAGATGGGTGGCGGCTGCGGCAAGGGCGGCCAGTTCCCGCTGCCGGTGACCGAAGGGGCGCCACACGTGCGCATCGAAGAAGCGTTGATCGGCGGTGACGTGTGATCGATCGCCTGCTCGAAGCCGCGCGCGACAGAGTCGACAACGCCGACGCGCTGTGGCGGCGCGAAGAACAGACCACCGTTGCGTTCGAGTCGGGCCGGCTCAAAGCTGCCGGCATTTCTGAAGAAGCTGGAATCAATCTGCGCCTGCTGGCGAACGGTCGGATGGGAGTCGCGGGCACCACCGCGGCGAAGCCGGATCCAAAGGAGCTCGTGGAACGGGCGCGGGCCTCCGCCGAGCTCGGGGAAACCGTGGAGCTGGCGTTTCCCGGCGCGGCGGCCGCCAGCCAGCCGGCGATTCCGACCTTCTTCGACCACACCGCAAATGCCTCGCTCGCCGAATTGATCCGCATGGGGCGGCTGCTCGTCGAGCGGCTCTCACGGCCCGACTGTCAGATCAACGTCGCGGTGGAGCGCGAAGTCGCCGACACGGAGGTGGGGAACACCGCGGGCGCGCGGGGCGAATACCGCGCCACCGGGATCGCCGTGACCGCCGACGTCACCCGCATCGCGGGCGACGACGTCCTGATGATCTACGATCAGTACATCGGCGCCGACGTGCCGACGGATGCCGATCTCGAGGCCTTGGTTCACTCGGTCGAAACGCGCCTCACCGCGGCGCTCACCGTCGTCGCGCCGCCGGAGGGTGCGCTGCCCGTCGTCTTTACGCCCGCGGGGCTGGCGGCCGTGATCCTGCCGCTCGAGCAGGCACTATCGGGAAAAACCGTGCTCCAGGGGAGCTCGCCCCTGGCCGGGAAGATCGGAGAAGCGCTGTTCGATGAGCGGCTGTCCATCGAAGACGATCCGCTCAGGCCGGGACGTCCCGCGTCTCGGCCGGTGGACGACGAATGTGTACCGTCACGTTGTACGGCGCTCGTGGAGCGCGGAATGGTGGGGCGTTTCGTCTACGATCTGGAGACCGCCGCCCGCGCCAAAACCGAGAGCACGGGAAACGGCCGTCGCGGCGTGTTTGGGAAACCGCACATCGGATATACCAACATTGTGTTTCGGATGGCCAATGGTGGACGCCACCACCCGATGGCGCCGGCATCGGAGCTGGGCGGCGGCCTGATTGCCGACATCGACGATGGGCTGATCGTCGACGATCTGATCGGTGTGGGTCAGGGGAACGTGATCAGCGGGGCGTTCAGCCATCCCGTGGGGCTCGCCTATCGCGTCCAGCACGGCGAGATCACCGGACGCGTGAAGGATGCGGCGGTCGCGGGGAACGCGTATGATCTGCTCAAACGGATCGGGGGATTTGGCGCCGACGGGCGGTGGCTGGGCGCACGCTGGTCGCCGTCGCTACTGCTGGAAGGAGTCAGCGTGGCCCGTCGGTAGGGGCGCAGCATGCTGCTCCCCTAGGATCCGCTCAACGCCTCCTCATAGCTCCGCCCCGCCGTCATCTCGTTGTACACCTTGTCCAGAACATCCGGCGGCGCCGACAGGAAGCGGCACCGCGCGTCTCCCTTGCTCCGGCATTCCACTTCCATCACGGCGACCGTGTCGTCCGCAATCCGTCCGAGAAAGTCGGCCAGCATCCCCGCTGAAAAGAAGCACATCGGTGCCTGCGCGGTGCCGGGCTGGGCTTCCGCCCAGTCGTTCGAATCGAGCGCCAGTGCTCCGGTTCCGACCGGCGTCATCGTGACGGTGCCCCAGCCTCCGCTCGCGAAGAAGTCGGACAGCATGTCGGCCAACAGCTCGGCATCGAGGTTCGCCGGGCTATCGACGCCGGCACGCTCGCGCAGCCAGGCGGCGAACGCTCGGTAGCTGCCCTCGCCGGCCGCATAACCGGCCTCTTGCAGGACCGTGACGAGCTGGTCCGGGGCATGGGTCGCGAGACTTGCGTGCAGCTGGCGGAGTACGCTGGGGACCGTCATCTGGGCAGCCAACTTAGGGTTTACGGTTCGCGCGGCGCAAGAGTTCAGCCTCGTCGATCTGCTCCACGCCGAGCGACTTTGCCTTCTCGAGCTTCGATCCGGGGTCCGCGCCGACGACCAGCGCGGTCGTTTTCTTCGAGAGGCTGTCCACGACGTGCCCGCCGGCAGCCTCGATCAAGTCCCGTGCTTGCTGACGTGAAAGGGTGGGCAGCGTGCCCGTGACGACGTACGTCTGGTCGGCCAGCGGGCGCGGCCCGGTGGCGGTCGCGGTTTCCCGAAGCGTCAGCCCGAGCTTTTCCAGTCGCTTCAGGAGAGTCTTGTTCCGAGCATCTGTGAAGAACCCTGCCACTGCTTCTGCGATCGCAGCTCCAATGCCGCGCACTTCTCCGATCTCGGCGGCGGAGGCGCTCTCGAGAGCCTTCATGGTCCCGAAGTGTCGTGCCAGGAGCTTCGCGCCCTGCGCGCCGACGTGCCGGAGGCCCAGCGCAAACAGCAGCGCCGAGAGCGGCTGCTGCTTGGACTCGGCGATCGCCTCCACCAGCTGCTGCGCGGATTTTTCCGCGAACCCCTCGAGTGCCAGCAGCTGCATCGGCGTGACTTCGTAGAGGTCGGCGACGTCGGCAATCAGCTTGGCATCGAGCAGCGCGCGGACGCGTTCGTAGCCGAGGCCGCGGATGTCCATCGCGCTGCGGCTGGCGAAATGGACGATCGATTCGAGGATGCGCGCGGGGCACGAGATGTTGGGGCAATAGGTCATCACCTCTTCCTGCGGGTGCTCGACCTGGGAACGGCAGCTCGGGCAGCGTTCCGGCATCTTGTACGGCTGCTCGGCGCCGATGCGCCTGTCTTTCAGCGGACCGAGGATTTGCGGGATGACCTCGCCCGCGCGCGTCACTTCGACCCAATCGCCCTCCCGAATGTCCTTCGCGCTGATCAGCTCGGCGTTGTGCAGCGTCGCATTGGAAACCGTGACGCCACCGATCTCCACCGGCTCGAGCACGGCGTACGGGTTCAGCGCGCCGGTGCGTCCCACGTTGATCCGGATCTCGAGCAGCTTGGTGATCTGCACCTCGGGCGCGAACTTGCGCGCGACTGACCAGCGGGGCTCGCGATTGCCCACCGTGCCGAGCTCGGCCCACAGCGCCCGGTTGTCGACTTTGACGACCACGCCGTCGGCGCCATAATCGAGGGTAGGGAGCAGGGCTTCGAGTCGCTTGATCTCGTGATGCGCTGCCGCGAGGTCCTGCACCCCTGTGTGGTGCCGCTCGACGGGCAGCCCCCATTCCAGCAACCTTTCCAGCAGCTCATGCTGCGACTCAACGCCGAGCTTCTGCCCGGGTGTCTCGACCTGGAATGTGAAAACGCGCAGGCCGCGGCCCCGGGTGATCTTTGCGTCGAGCTGTCGCAGCCCGCCGGCGGCCGCATTGCGCGGGTTGGCCATCGGTGACTCACCGGCCTGCTCGCGCTCGCGGTTCAGTTTCTCAAACCGGCTCTTGGGGAGATAGACCTCGCCGCGCACCTCCATCTTCTTCGGCCAGCCCTTGCCACGGAGCCGCAGCGGCAGATCGAGGACCGTTCGCAGGTTCGCGGTGACGTCTTCTCCCTCGACGCCATTGCCGCGCGTTACACCGGTCACAAACACGCCGTCCTCGTACGTCAGACTGACGGCTGCGCCGTCGATCTTGACCTCGAGCGTGTAGCCCGCGGTTTTCACCTCCGGGACCAGACGCGCGTTGCGGTCTTCCCATTCCTGGAGCTCGGTCTCGGTGAACGCATTCGCGAGCGAAAGCATCGGCACGAGGTGGCGGTGCTTGCCGAACGCGCTCGCCGGTTCACCGCCGATACGCAGGGTCGGGGAGTCAGGAGTCTGGAGTCCGGGGTTTTTGGCTTCGAGGTCCTGCAGCTCGCGGAACAGCCGGTCGTACTCGGCATCCGACATCTCCGGCTTGTCGAGGATGTAGTATGCGTGGTTGGCGCGCTCTAGAATCCGCCGCAGCTCCGCGGCGCGTGCCGCCGGCTTCACCTGCCTTTGGCTTCTTCCTGGATGACGGCCATGGCCACGCCGACCAGCCGGTCGAGCTCGTCGGCGCTGGCTTTGGGGAGGAGCCCTTCGCCCCACGCGCCCTCCCGTTGCCCGAACGCGTCCAGCAGGCGGCGCATGAACGAGAGCAGCGCGACCCGCTCGAGCTCCATGCGACGGAGCTGATCGCCGGTCTCGTGCGTCCGCTGCGCGAGCCGCTCGTAGCGGTGGGCATTGCGCAGGCTCTGGGCGGTGAGCGCGGCGACGACCTGCACGAAGCGCACATCGGCGTCGGAGAAGGTCGGCCCATCGCGGTAGGTGCGGAGAAAAATCGCCCCGATCGCCACGGTCCGCCACGTGATCGGGACGACCGTGATCGACTTCACGCGGCGATTGATCAGCTCGCTCTTCACGTGCCGCAGCGACGGATCGTTGGCCGCGTCGGGGATGAACACCGTCTCGCCACTCACCATGGCGCGCTTGAGCTCCGGGTAGCGGTCGAGATCGACGACGTAGTTGCGGATCGTGGGGTCTTCGTATGACGCCACGAGGCGGACCTGCTTGCCGCCCTTCTCGCCGAGGAAGATGGAGCAGCGATCCAGCCCGAACGACTCGCCCAGCTTGCGGGCGATCGACTGGAGAATGTCAATAAAGTGTAAGGAACTGGAGGCTTCTTTCAGGATCTCGATGACGGCGAGCAGGTGCCTGCGCTCATGCTCCAGCTCGGCGATCCGCGCGGCGAGCCGTTCTGCTTCCGCGTGTGTGAGTGCCGAGTTGATCGTCATGAGTGCAGTAGTTTCGCTCGGAAACTTGAGGGGAGTCAAGTCGGTGTAGATTACGCACCGATGCGCACACGCATTGCACTCATCGTCATCGCTCTGGCCGCGTGCACAGCGCGCCAAACAATCCGCGCCCAGTCCGCGTCCAAAGCGGCGGGATCTGCGGCTCCGATCGGCGCGTATGATGTCGTCCCCGAGCTGCCCGGCATGGGACGTCCCGTCAACATCGCCGCCACTGCCGCCCGGCGCCGCGCGTTGCTGCAGCGCATCGGTCGCGGCACGGTCCTGATCCCCGCGGCGCACGAGCGCAACATCGAGCAGGACTACGTCCAAGACAACGATTTCCGCCAGACCAACACGTTCTACTATTTCACCGAGCTCGAGACGCAGGATGCCTGGCTGGTGCTGACGGCGCGGGGCGACACGGTGGAAACCGTGCTGTTCCTGCCGCCACGCATCCCCACGCAGGAGCGCTGGACCGGGCTGCGGCTCGGAGCGGACAGCGTGGCGGTGCGACTCTCCGGAATCGGTACGGTGCTGCCCATCGATTCGCTCGACGCGCGCCTGCGGCGCGTCCGGTTCGCGGCGCTCCGGGGGATGCCGGTGTACGTGCCGCTCGATCCCTCGACCCGCGGCGAGTCGCGGATCACGGATCTGACCTTCGCGGGCGGCGATGTGCGCAACCTGCTGCCGATCGTCGATTCGATGCGCGCCGTGAAGGACGCGGATGAAATCGCGCGCCTGCGTCGTGCCGTCAACATCAGCGTCGCCGGGCACATTGCCGCGATGCGCGCCGCGCGCCCGGGCATGTACGAGTACGAGCTCGAGGCCGCGCTTGAGGACGGCTTCCGCCGCAATGGCGCCGATCGCCTCGGCTACCCGTCGATCGTGGGGAGCGGCCCCAACTCGACGACGCTCCACTACGATGTCAATCGCCGCCGCACCGAAAACGGCGATCTCGTGGTGATCGATGCCGCCGCGGAGTGGGGGCAGTACACCGCGGACGTCACGCGCACCTTCCCGATCAACGGCAAATTCACGTCACGGCAGAAAGCGATCTACGATCTGGTGCTCGGTGCGCAACAGGCGGCATTCGACTCGATCCGGCCCGGCATCACCATGGGGCAGCTCGACGCGATCGCTCGGACGTACATGCGCGAGCACTCGGGGACGTTGTGTGGCGAGAAAACCTGCGATGACCGTGAGTACTTCAACCACGGGCTCGGACACCCCATCGGTATGGACGTCCACGATGTCGGCTTCGGGCGGCCGCTCGAGCCGGGCATGGTGATCACGCTCGAGCCGGGGATTTATCTCCAATCGGAAAAGCTCGGCGTGCGGATCGAGGACGACGTGCTCGTGACCGCACAGGGCGGGGAATGGCTGTCGGATGGCGCACCGCGGACAACGGACGCGATTGAACGATTGATGCGGGGCAGTCGGTAAAATGTGGAGCGACCGGTAAAACAGTAGGGGCGCAGCATGCTGCGCCCCTACATTTTTGTTAGCACCTACCGGTCAATTTGCCTATTTCTCATCCTTTTCATTTTTTATGTCGTTGAACAGGTCCGCGGCGTCCTTCTTGTACTGCGCGTCCATCACGTCCACGTCGGGCAAGGTCGCGATCGCCTGGCACTGCTCCCGCGCTTTTGAGTACTGCCCGAGATCGGTGTAGACCTCGGCCAATTCGAGCCGGTGATAGATGTGCTTGGGCGCGATGGCGACGGCCCGGGTGAGATGCCGGACGGCGTCGTCCCAGTTCGCCTTGTCCATGAACCCGCCGCCGAACAGCGCTTTGGCGAAGAAGCGCTGAAAGCCGGACAGGCGCTTCACTTCGGCGTGCCAGGCGCCGAGGACGTGGTGCGCCAAGTCATAATTGGAATCGATCTGGACCGCGCGCGTCGCCTCGTCGAAGATGATCTTGGCGTACCGCACGCGCTCCTTGCTGCCTTTGGTGCGCGACAGACGACCCAACACCATCGCGAGCGCGTAGTGGCCGTCGGGCTTGGTTGAATCGGCCCGAATCGCGCGCTCGGCATACGTCCGGCCCACGGAATACAGGCTGTCCCGGCGGTGCTTGAGGGAATCGGCATTGCCCTGTATTTGTTTGGCGACGTCGGCGATCGCCCGCGCCGCCTTCCAGTTCGCCTCATAGGACATCGAGTCTAGGCCCAGGGCCGCCTGGTAGTGCTTGAGTTGTACCTCCGGATGCATCAAACCGGCGCTGTCGCCTTCCGCGATGTGCTGGGCTACTGTTTGAGCGGCGAGATTCGTCGAGAGCAGCGACGCGAGCAGGCAGAATGAAAGGCGCATGAGACAATGATCGTGGTGCCCCTGATCGAGCGCAAGCGCGACGGCGGAGCCTTGAGCCCGGAAGAATGGTCGGCGCTCGTCGCGGACTACACCGCGGGCCGCATTCCCGATTATCAAATCGCCGCGCTCTTGATGGCGGTGTTCATGCGCGGGCTCGAACGCCAGGAGCTCGCCGCACTCACCGACGCGATGCTCGCCTCGGGCGATCGCCTGTCGTTCGACGGATTCAAGCTGCCGCGCATCGACAAACACTCGACGGGCGGCGTGGGCGACAAGGTCTCGCTCGTGCTCGCCCCCCTCGTCGCGGCCTGCGGCATCGCGGTGCCGATGATGTCGGGGCGCGGGCTGGGACACACCGGCGGCACGCTGGACAAGCTCGAGGCGATTCCGGGTTTCCGAACGAACTTGTCGCTCGCCGAAGCGAAGGCACAGGTTCAGAAGCTGGGCTGCGCGCTCATCGGCCAGACGGCCGAGATCGCGCCCGCGGATCGCAAGCTGTACGCGCTGCGCGATGTCACCGGGACCGTCGAGTCGATTCCGCTGATTGCGGCGAGCATCATGTCTAAGAAGCTCGCGGAAGGGCTGAACGGCCTGGTGCTCGATGTGAAGAACGGCAGCGGCGCATTTCTGCCGGAAGTGCAGCGCGGGCTCGAGCTCGCGAAAACGATGATCGCGCTCGGGGAAGATCGTGGCTGCCCCACCGTCGCGCTCATCACCGCGATGGACCGGCCGCTGGGGCGGGCGTGCGGCAACGTGCTCGAGACCGAAGAGGCGATTCTCGCGCTCCGTGGAGAAGGGCCGGCCGATCTGCTCGAAGTCACCTACGCCCTCGGAATCGAGATGCTCATTCAGGGCGGGATCGAGAAGAACACGAAGAAGGCGCGGAAGAAGCTGGAAACGGCGATCGAGTCGGGCTTGGCGGCCGAGAAGTTCGAGCAGATCATCGAAGCGCAGGGAGGAAATCCTAAGGCCGTCGAGGATCCGTCCGTCTTGCCGCAGGCGCTGGCGGTGGAGGTCTACGCCGCGCCGCGTACGGGCGTGGTGCAGCGCGTCGAGCCCCGCACGATCGGCCGGGCCATCATTGCGCTGGGCGGTGGCCGGCGCACGGTCGAGGACGTCGTCGATCCGACAGTCGGGTTCGTCATCACGGTGAAGCCCGGAGACAAAGTGTTGGAAGGCGAACCGATTGCTTCGGTCTTCGCCAAGGACGCCGATGGCATCCGCACCGGATTCGATGCGCTCGGTCAGGCGATCGTGGTCGGCGACAAGCTCACGCAAAAGCCACTCCCGCTCGTGTCACACCGTGTGACCCGAGCGGGAGTGGAAGTGCTGGCGCAGAGCTAGACGTCGAGGTTTCTCACGAACTTGGCGTTCTCCTCGATGAATTTCCGGCGCGGCTCCACCTCGTCGCCCATCAACGTCTCGAATAGCTGCGACGCCTCGAGCGCGTCCTCCATCGTCACCTTGAGCAGCGTGCGCTTGCTGGGATCCATCGTGGTGTCGCGCAGCTGGTCGGGGTTCATCTCGCCGAGCCCCTTGTAGCGGCTCACATTGATCGCGGCCTTGCTCTCCGTGCCGTTGGTGAGACGCTTCACGTAGGTATCGCGCTCCTTCTCGTCGTAGGCGTAGAACTCTTCCTTGCCCTTCGACACCCGATAGAGCGGCGGCTGGGCGATGTAGATGTACCCGACGTCGATGAGCTGCTTCATCTCCTTATAGAAGAAGGTGAGCAGCAGCGTGCGGATGTGCGCACCGTCCACGTCCGCGTCGGTCATGATGATGATCTTGTGGTAGCGCGCTTCGTCCACCTTGAAGTCCTCGCCCACGCCGGTGCCGATCGCGGTGATCATCGTGCGGATTTCTTCGTTGGACAGGATCTTGTCGATGCGCGCCTTCTGCACGTTCAGGATCTTGCCGCGCAGCGGCAGGATCGCCTGATAACTGCGGTCGCGCCCCATCTTTGCCGATCCGCCCGCGGAGTCGCCTTCGACGAGATAGATCTCGCACAGTTTGGGGTCGGTGAGCGAGCAGTCGGCGAGCTTGCCGGGCAGGAGGCCGGCGTCCAGGCCGCTCTTTTTGCGCACCAGCTCGCGCGCCTTGCGGGCCGCTTCGCGCGCCCGGGCCGCGCTCACCGCCTTCGCGATGATCGCGCGCGCGACGCTGGGGTTCTTGTCGAAGAAGGCGCCGAGCGCTTCGTTGACCACTGTCTTGACGATGCCTTCGACTTCCGAGTTCCCCAGCTTGGTCTTGGTCTGACCTTCGAACTGCGGCTGTTTGACTTTGATGCTGAGCACGCAGTTCAGCCCCTCGCGGACGTCGTCGCCGGAGAGTGTGAACTCTTCTTTCTTCAAGGCGCCGTCCTGCTTCGCCCACTCGTTGATCGTGCGGGTCAGCGCCGACTTGAAGCCGGTAAGATGCGTGCCGCCTTCGTGCGTGTTGATGTTGTTCACGAAGGTGAAGGTGTTCTCACTGTACTGATCGTCGTACTGGACGGCGCCCTCGACTTCGACGTCTTCGCGCGACGCCTCGAACGTGATCGCCTTGGGATGCAGCGCCCGCCGGTTGCCGACGATCCATTTCACGAATTCCGACAGCCCGCCCTTATAGTAGAACGTCTCTTCTTTCGTGCTGCCCTTGCGCTCGTCCTTGAGGACGATCGTGAGCGCCTTGTTCAGGAACGCGAGCTCACGCAGGCGATTCGCGATCGTGGCGTAATCGAAGCGGGTCTCGGTGAAGATCTTGTCGTCCGGCTTGAACCAGACTGTCGTGCCGGTGCCCTTCGCCTTGCCGACGACCTCGAGCTTTTTCGTCGTCTCGCCGCGCTCGAAGGCCATGTGATGGCGCTTGCCGTCACGGTCGACCCAGACTTCCAGCTTCTCCGAGAGCGCGTTCACGACCGACACCCCTACGCCGTGCAACCCGCCCGACACCTTGTAGCTGCTCTTGTCGAACTTGCCGCCGGCGTGCAGCACCGTGAGCGCGACCTCGACGCCGGGCTTCTTCTCGGTCTTGTGGATGTCGACCGGAATGCCGCGGCCGTTATCGACTACCGTGATGGCGTTGTCGGCGTGGATTGTGACCGAGATCTCGGTGCAGTACCCGGCGAGTGCCTCGTCGACCGAGTTGTCGACGACCTCGTACACGAGATGGTGCAGCCCGCGCGCCGACACGGACCCGATGTACATCGCTGGACGGCGGCGGACCGCCTCCAGACCCTTGAGGACCTGAATCGAGTCCGCCTGATAACCGCCGTTACCTTTTTCCTTTGGGGGCGCCGCCGGCTTCTTCTTCTTGGGCATCAATTTCCTAACGTGAGAGTAGCCACCGAATGGTGGTGATGCGGCCCGCGCCACGGCCCGCATTGACCCGTGCCATGATGTCGGGCGTCATCAACTGCAGTTCATTCATCCACGAGCTCGTCGCCACGCGAACGAACAGCACACCATCCGGCGTGATGCTTTCGGGTATGGCGACGGCCGCGATCTGCGGACCAACCAGGCGCGGCCACTCGGGAATCATCTGTGCCTGGCCCACCCGGCGTGCCAAACCGGCCCGCTTGAGGTACCCCTCGAGGGCCTCGGCCACGGCCACGGGACGGCTGTGTTTCGGGCGTTCCGGGCGGTCGGTCACAGCCTCAAAAATAGCCGGAAGTTATTGTCCTGTCAACAGTTAAGGGTTGCGACGGAAGTCACGGAATGACCACGACGTAGGTGTCACGCTGGGCCTCAAAACCGGCTGCGTCACGGGTCCGAAACGACAGCGGGATGTGCGCCCCCGCCCCCGCCCCCGCCCCCGGGGTCTGGCCGGAGTCCACGATGAAGCGGTAGCGCCAGCTGAAGACGCGGTTGAATCCGCCGTCCGCGCCGCGCTCGGTTGTACCGGCGGTCGCCCACACGGAGTCGATGCCATCGAAGTCCTGCGCGCTCACCACCCCGCCGATCGTGTCGGTGCGGGTCGCCACGACCGTGGTGTCGTCGATGGTGATGGAGAGCTGCGGCGGGCCCGGCCGGTCCCGCTCGCCGAGGCACGCCGCGGCGAGCGACAGGATCAGCGTCCCTGAAATTTGGCGGATCGTTTCTCCAGAAATGCAGTGGTTCCTTCCTTCATGTCCTGTGTGGCTGCGAGCAGGCCAAAGTGATTCGCCTCGAGCAGCAATCCTTCATCGAGGCTCATCTCGAGCCCTTGATCCACGGCTTCCATCGCCAGGCGCACCGCCAGCGGACCCATCGCGAGGATAACCCGCATCATCTTCTCGGATTCCGCGAGCAAATCGCCCGCCGGCACCACTTTGTTGACGAGTCCGAGGCGGTAGGCTTCCTGCGCGTCGATCATTTCACCGGTCAGAATCAGCTGCATTGCGACGCCCTTACCCACGAGGCGCGGCAGCCGTTGGGTACCGCCGTAACCGGGCGCGATCCCCAGCTTCACCTCGGGCTGTCCGAACTTTGCGTTCTCGCTGGCGATGCGGATGTGACACGCCATCGCCAGCTCGCAGCCACCGCCGAGCGCGAATCCATTGATTGCGGCGATGACCGGCTTGCCGCAGGTCTCGAGGCGCCGCAGGACCGCCTGCCCGCGCTGCGCGCGCGCTTTGCCGTCGAACGGGCCCTGCCGCGAGAGGTCGCCGATATCGGCGCCGGCGACGAACGACTTGGGCCCCGCCCCCGTGAGGATCGCGCCTTTGATCTCGACTTCGGTGGCGATGCGCTCGGCGGCGTCGGCGAGCTCCAGCATCACTTGATCGTTCAGGGCGTTCAGTTTGTCGGGGCGGTTCACCGTTACCCACGCGATCGCGTCTCGAATCTCGAAAAGGATGGTCTGGTAGGTCATGGCAGGAATCGTAACCCTCGAATGCGAAATGCGAAATGCGGAATGCGAAGTTTCAAGGAAGGCGTCGGAGCGCACTCAAGCCAGTCAGGAAATTTCGCATTCCGCATTTCGCATTTCGCATTAGGTTCACCCTCGTGCCCATCCAAGCCATCTCATGGTCGCCGAGCGGCGCCGTCCGCATCATTGACCAACGCGCATTGCCGGAAGCCGAGATGACGCGGGATCTCGAGAGCGCCGAATCGGTGGCGGAGGCGATCAAGCAGCTGCAGGTGCGCGGCGCGCCGCTGATCGGTATCGCTGCGGCGATGGGGTTGGTCGCCGGTCTACGCGAGCAGCGCGCGGCTTCCCGCGACAAATTTCTCACGCGGCTGAAGGAGTTGGCCGGCATGCTCGGTACGGCGCGGCCGACCGCAGTGAATCTGCGCTGGGCACTCGAGCGCATGGTGCGCGTGGCCGAGGAAACCAGTGGAGCGGGAGCCGACTTGTGGGAGCGCCTGCGCGTCGAAGCGACGACGATCTGGGAAGAGGATCGGGCGATGTGTCGGAAGATTGGCGAGTACGGCCTGACGATTCTTCCGGACGGCGCGAATGTGCTCACGCACTGCAACACGGGCGCGCTCGCGACGGGCGGGATCGGCACGGCACTCGCGCCGATCTATCTGGCCCACGAACAGGGTCGTCGCATCCACGTGTACGTGGACGAGACACGCCCCATGTTGCAGGGATCACGCCTCACTGCCTGGGAGCTGATGCACGCCGGAATCGCGTGCACGTTGATCACCGACGGCACACCGGCAACGCTCATGCGGCAGGCGAAGGTCGACGTGGTGTTGGTAGGAGCAGATCGCATCTGCACGAATGGCGACTTCGCGAACAAGATCGGCACCTATGGGCTGGCCGTGCTCGCTCGCCATCACGGCGTGCCGTTCTACTGTGCGGCGCCGTGCTCCAGCGTCGACACTTCACTTGCCGAGGGTGACTTGATTCCGATCGAACAACGCGCGGCAACGGAAGTCACGATGTTGGCCGGCCGGGCGACCGCGCCCGAGGGGATGCCGGCACTTAACCCCGCGTTCGATGTCACGCCGGCGCGCTATGTGACCGGATTCATCACCGATCGCGGCATCGTTCAACCCCCGTTTCCGGAGTCCGCCACATGACCGCAGTCCTCGCACTTGACCAGGGCACGACCGGTTCCACCGCGCTCGTCCTCAGCGCCGACGGCCAAGTCCTTGGCCGTGGCTACCGCGAGTTCACCCAACACTTCCCGTCGCCGGGAGAAGTCGAGCACGACGCGGAGGAGATCCTGCGCGTCACCGTCGAAGCTGCGCGCGAGGCGATCGCGCTGGCCAAAGTGAAGCCGCAGGCGATCGGCATCACGAATCAGCGTGAGACGATCTGCGCCTGGGAGCGCGCCACCGGCCGGCCGGTCCATCGCGCGATTGTCTGGCAGGACCGCCGGACCGCGGCCCGCTGCGCGCAGCTCGAAAAGCAGAAGAAGGGCGCGCTGGTGAAGTCGCGCACCGGCCTCGTGCTCGATCCCTACTTCTCCGCGACGAAGGTCGAGTGGCTGCTCGCGCACGTGAAGGGATTGCGTAAGCGCGCCCAGGATGGCGACGTGGTGTTCGGCACGATCGATACCTGGCTGATCTTCCGGCTCACCAACGGGAAGTCGTTCGCGACCGATCACACCAACGCCTCGCGCACGATGCTGTACGACATCGACAAGCGGGCGTGGGATCGCGACCTCCTCAAATTGTTCGGTGTGCCACGCGATGCCCTGCCGGATGTACAGAATTCGAGCGGCGACTTCGGCACCGCCGCCGCCGAGCATTTCGGGACCGAGCTGCCGATCAGCGGTGTGGCCGGGGACCAGCAGGCAGCCCTGTTCGGCCAGGGGTGCTGGCAGCCGGGGCAGGCGAAGAACACGTACGGCACCGGCGCGTTTCTGCTGCTCAACACCGGTAAAAAGCGCGCGCAGTCCAAGCGGGGCCTCCTCACCACGCTGGCCTGCGGCCCGCGCGGCGAGCCCGTGTTCGCACTCGAGGGCAGTGTCTTCATCGCCGGCGCCGCGATGCAATGGCTGCGCGACGGGCTGGGCATCATCGCCCGCGCCGCTGAATCGGAGCCGCTGGCAAGGAGCGTGGAGGATACGGGTGGCGTGTACTTCGTGCCGGCGTTTGTCGGCCTGGGCGCCCCCCACTGGGAGCCGAATGCCCGCGGCACGATCGTCGGCCTGACCCGGGGTAGCAGTCGCGCGCACCTCGTCCGCGCCGCCCTCGAGGCGATGGCGTTCAGCACCAAGGACGTGCTCGACGCGATGCAGGCTGACGCGAAGCTCAAGCTCTCGAGTCTCCAGGTGGACGGAGGCGCCGCCGCGAACGACTGGCTTATGCAATTCCAGGCAGACGTGCTGGGCGTTCGCGTCGCGCGCCCCGACCTCGTCGAGACGACCGCCCTCGGCGCGGCCGGGCTCGCCGGACTGGGCGCCGGCCTCTGGAAGTCGGCGGACGACTTCCTGGCCGGCCGGCAGTTCACCACGTTTGCGCCGAGCGCGCAGCGTCGCGCGATCCAGGCGCGCGCCGCCGAGTGGCACCGGGCCGTACAGACGGCCTTGCACTGGGCCGGTTGACCAGGCGTCTCGTCATCGCCGTGATCGGCGGTGGCACCTGCACGGCGGAAGAAACGGCCCTCGCCGAGGAAACCGGCCGCCTGATCGCCGAGGGCGGCGCGGTGCTGGTGTGTGGCGGTTTGGGCGGGGTGATGGAGGCCGCCGCGAAAGGCGCGCAGGCAAACGGCGGCGTCACGGTCGGCATCTTACCCGGAGACGATCCGGTCGCGGCGAACCGCTACATCGACGTTCCGCTCGCGACCGGCCTCGGGGAAATGCGGAACTTCCTGATCGTGCGCACGGCGCACGCGCTCATCGCGATCGCCGGCGGTGTGGGAACATTGTCAGAAATCGCGCTCGCGCAGCGCATCGGGAAGCCGGTCGTCGGCCTTCACGATTCCTTCCGGAATGCCGTCGATATTCCCCGAGTGGAACGACCGGCCGAAGCCGTACGCTGGGCGCTGGAGCGCGCACGCGAGGGAATGGTATAATACGCACATGAAGGCAGGCACGAAGTTCGCGCTCGGCGCGGTGCTGATTGTCGGTTCCGTCGGCTATCTCATGGCGGCAGGGATCAAGCAGACGGGACAGTATTTCCTGACTCCCAGCGAGCTGGCGCAGCGCGTCTCCGCCGACCCCTCCTTTTATGATCTCGGCCTGAAGGTCGGCGCGCGCGTCGTGCCTGGCACGGTCACCAAAGAGATCGCGACGCAGACGTTGAGCTTCCACATCACCGACGGCACCGTCAGCTATCCCGTGGTCTTCAAAGGCCTCCCGCCCGATACGTTCACCGACTCCGTCGAGGTCGTCGTCGAAGGACGACTGCAACGCGATGGTGTGATTCACGCGACCAACGTGCTGGCGAAGTGCGGGTCGCGGTACGAAGCCGTTCCCAAGGCATAATGCCGCTGCTCGGTCACCTCTCCCTCTGGCTCGCCTTCCTGGTCGGCCTGTGGGGAGCGATCACGGGGTTTGTCGGCGGGGCCCAGGGGCGTGCCGACCTGCAGCAGAGCGCGCGCCACGCGACCTTCGCCTTGTTCGGGGCGTTGCTGGTCGCGGTCATCTCGCTCGAGATCGCGATCTTCCGCCACGACTTCAGTCTCGAGTATGTCGCCGCCTATACCAGCCGCAATCTTCCCACGTTCTATCTCTGGTCCGCCCTCTACGCGGGACAGAAAGGCAGCCTGCTGTTCTGGGCGACGGTGCTGAGTCTCTTCGCGATGCTGGCGCAGGTGATGACGAGCGGGCGGCACCGCGTCTATCTGCCCTACGTCGCCGCCGTCACTTGCGCCGTGGCGACGTTTTTCATTACGGTCATGCTGTTCGCCGCGAACCCGTTCGAGCGGCTCGCCTTTGTGCCGTTGGATGGCCGCGGCATGAACCCGCAGCTGCAGAATCCGGGGATGGTCTTCCATCCGCCGATGCTGTACCTCGGCTACATCTCGATCACCATTCCGTTCGCGTTCGCCATCGCCGCGCTGTTGTCGAAACAGCTCGACAGCGACTGGCTGGTGGCGATCCGCAAATGGACGTTGGTGTCGTGGCTCTTCCTCAGCGTCGGCCTGATCCTCGGCATGTGGTGGGCCTACGTCGAGCTGGGATGGGGCGGCTACTGGGCCTGGGATCCGGTGGAGAACGCCGCGCTGTTGCCGTGGCTCGTGATGACCGCGTTCCTGCACTCGGTGATGATCCAGGAAAAGCGCGGGATGTTGAAAAAGTGGAACCTCGCGCTGATCATCGGCGCCTGGCTGCTGTCGATCTTCGGGACGTTCATCACGCGCTCCGGCGTCATCGCGAGCGTGCACTCGTTCACGCAGTCGAGTGTGGGCTACTTCTTCCTCGTGTTCCTGGTTGTGGCGGCCGCGCTCAGCTTCGCGCTGTACGCCTCGCGGTTGCCGCTGCTCCAAGCGGAGGCGACGCTCGAATCGATGGTGAGCCGCGAAGCGAGTTTCCTCTTCAACAATCTGCTCCTCATCGGCATCGCCTTCTCGGTGCTGTGGGGCACGCTGTTCCCGATCCTGTCGGAGGCGATCAAGGGCACGAAGATCACGGTCGGCCCGCCCTTCTTCAATCAGGTCAACGTGCCACTCGGCCTCGCGTTGCTCGCGATGACGGGGATCGGTCCCCTGATCGCGTGGCGTCGAGGCTCGATCCCGAATCTGAAGCGGCAGTTCGCCGTCCCGCTCACGACCGGCGTGTTTGTGCTGCTGATCCTGCTGGTGGCCGGCGTGCGGGACTTTGGCGCGCTCATGGCCGTCAGCATCGGCGGCTTCGTCCTCGGGACGGTCGTCCAGGAGTTCGCGCGCGGTGCGCGCGCGCGGCATCGCCAATTCGGCGAGCCGACACCGCTCGCGATCGTCCAACTGCTCGCGCGCAACCGCCGGCGCTACGGCGGCTACATCGTGCACGTCGCGATCGTCCTGCTCTTCGTGGCCTTCGCCGGCATGGCGTTCAAGACCGAGACTGAGGCAACGTTGCGCCCGGGCGAGTCGGTGGAGCTCAAGGGGCGCGACGGGCACGTCTACACCTTCACGCACCTCGGGATCTCGCAGTACAACGCGCTCAACCG
>JBKPDZ010000031.1:0-28282 GCA_046728135.1 Gemmatimonadota bacterium
GTCTCAATCCAGGCGAAGCGGAAGCGATCAAGCGGCTGCTCGAGAATCACGAAGGCATCCTGCTCGTCACCGGGCCAACCGGCTCGGGCAAGACGACGACGCTGTACTCGGCGATCAATCAGATCAAGAGTGAAGGCGTCAACATCGTCACGGTCGAAGACCCGGTCGAATACCGGATGCAAGGCATCGTGCAGGTCCAGGTGCAGGAGAAGGCGGGGCTGACGTTCGCGGCAGCGTTGCGCTCCATCCTGCGGCAGGACCCGAACGTCGTCCTCGTCGGCGAGATCCGCGACAAGGAGACGGCGCAGATCGCCGTGCAGGCGTCACTCACCGGACATCTGGTGCTTTCGACGTTGCACACGAACGATGCCTCCAACGCCGTCACCCGTCTCGTCGATATCGGCGTCGAGGCGTACAAGATCGCGGCCTCGTTGCGCGGTGTTGTCGCGCAGCGGCTGATGCGGAAACTGTGCCCGACGTGCAAGGAGGTCTGGATGGAGGCGCCGCCCGAGCGGCTGCGGCGCTGGATTCCCAAGGGTACGCCGCTGTACCGGGCCGCGGGTTGCCCCGACTGCGCGATGACCGGCTATCGCGGCCGCTTCTCGATTCTCGAGATCCTGACGATGACGCCGGAGCTCGAGCGCCGCATTGCGGCTGGGGAAGCGGCGGACCGGATCGCGGAGGCCGCGCGCCGCGGCGGTATGAAGTCGCTGTGGGATTCCGGACTCGCACATGTCACCCGCGGCGAGTCGACGCTCGACGAGCTGACACGCGTGGTCGACATTCCGGCTGACGACGCGGAGGGCCGGGAGGGGCCGCCGGGGAGGCGGGCATCGGGAGCGACGCGCATGCCGGGGGCGACGGACGGACTGCGGTTCGCAACGCCACCCGGTGCGATGACCGGCCCGCCGTTCCCCGAGCCCGCCGTCGCGGCTCCCGTTTCCACGCACTTCGATCTGCTCGAGGAGCCCGCGCCGCCGGAGGGGCCGCGCCGCTCGGGCGCGCACGGCCAGCCGGCATCGAAAGTGCTGCTCGTGGACGATGAGGACAGCCTGCGCAAGGTGATGCGCGATTTGCTCGAGCGTGACGGCTATGCGGTCACCGAGGCGCGCGACGGCGTGCAGGCGCTCGATCAGGTCGATCGCGTGGGGCCCGACATCATTGTGCTCGATCTGAACCTTCCGGGCCTCGACGGCTACGGCGTCCTGTCGCATCTGCGCTCGCGTCCCGCCACCGCCAACATCCCCGTGATCGTGCTCACCGCGAAGGGCGACGAGGACAACGAGGTCCGGGTCTTCGAGCTCGGCGCCGACGACTTTCTCACCAAGCCATTCCGTGCCCGCGCGCTCTCAGCACGCTTGGAAGCCGTTCTCGGAAGGCGACGCTGACTTCTGCCCGCGTGATGTTCGTGGACACGTACGCACTCCGCGGCGCGGGCGGCACTCTCGAAATCCTCACACTCCGGCGCAGCGGAAACGGTCGTTGTCCGGGCTCGTGGGAGACCGTGCACGGCACCATCGAGCCCGGCGAGACGCCGGTGCAGGCGTCAATGCGGGAGTTGCGCGAAGAGACGGGACTCGTGGCCGACAAATTCTACAATCTCAGCCGCACGGAAGCGTTTTATCAGCATCGCACGGATGAATTGGCGCTGATTCCCGTGTTCGCGGCGTTCGTCGCGCCCGGCGCGACGGTCAGGCTCTCGGCGGAGCATGATCGCGCGGAGTGGCTGCGCGCCCGCGACGCGGCCCGGCGGTTCGCGTGGCCGCGGGAGCGCAGAGCAGTGGAGGACATTTTGTCAATAGTGGGGGGTGGGGACGCAGGCTTGCTGGAAGACGTCCTGCGCGTAAGCTAGTAGCCGGGCTCCCTTGTGAATCCATTCTATCATCGGATCTACCGCGTGGTCCGTCACATCCCCAAGGGACGGGTGGCGACGTACGGCATCATCGCGCGGCTCGCGGGGCGCCCCGGCGCGGCACGCACCGTCGGATGGGCGCTCTCCGCACTTCCCGAAGACAACGATGTGCCGTGGTGGCGCGTCATCAACGCGGCGGGCCGCATTTCGTTGTCGAGTCAGGATCACAGCGCGGTGCTGCAGCGCGCGCTGCTGCTGCGTGAAGGCGTGCGGTTCGCGCCCGGCGGCGCGGTGAATCTGGCGATCTACGGTTGGCCGGCGGAATCCTACGACAGCGCCGTCGCCTCCCATAAGCGCGCGGCTTCGACGCGAAGATCGCGCAGGTTGAAAGGCTTGCGCACGTAGCGCACGCCGAGACGCGCCAGCGTCTCCTCCGTCGCCGGGCGCACATCTCCCGTGGCGACAATGATGCGGTCCCGCAGCGCCGGCATCCGCGACACCAGCTCTTCCGCCAGCAGCGTTCCGCGCTTCCCGGGCGCCATCGCCCGCGCGTCGGTGATGACGAGATCGAATCCGCCACGCAGCGCCAAATCGATCGCGTGCTGCGGATCGCCCGCGACTTCGACGTCGTGCCCGTCGCGCGCGAACAGCGCCTTGATCGTGCGCTGGACCGCGGGGTCCGCGTCCACGAGCAGAATCGTGCGCTTCACCGCCGGCGACGCGCTCGGCAGCGGCGTGCCATGGGCAGGCGTCAGCGCCGGTCGCGCGGCGTCCGCCGGTGCGGCCGGCAGGTCCACGCGGAAGGCAGCCCCACCATGTGAGCCGCGCGGTTCGAGCGTGATCTGTCCACCGTGGCTCTCGACAATCGAGTAGGTGATCGAAAGCCCGAGGCCCGTTCCTTTGCCCGGCTCCTTGGTGGTGAAGAACGGTGTAAACACGCTCTGCGCGATCTCGTCGGGTATGCCGGGGCCCGTGTCCGCGACGCGCAGATGCACTTGCCCGTCGAACCAGGTGGACACAGTGATTTCGCGGGGACGCTCGCGAGGGTTCTCGCCGACCGCCTGTGCCGCGTTGGTGATGAGATTGAGCACGACCTGCTGCAACCCATGCCGGTCGCCGAGGACTTCGGGTAACGCGCCACTCAGCTCCCGCTCGACGGTGATATCCTTGAGCTTCAAGTCGTAGGCCGTGAGCGACAGCGTCCGCCGGATCACGTCGTTGAGATCCACCGGTACGCGCTCTGCCGAGCCTTTGCGCGCGAACGTCAGCAGGTTGCGCACGATGCGGCTGGCGCGCTCCGCCTGCTCTTGAATGACCTGCAGGTGGCCGCGGTCCTTCTTCCCCAGCTCTTTCTGCTCGAGGAGGAACTCCGAAAGGCCGGCGATCGACGTCAGGGGATTGTTGAGCTCGTGCGCGACACCCGAGACGAGCTGGCCGACGGCCGCGAGCTTTTCGCTTTGGACGAGCTGGGTTTCGAGCGCCTGCTGCTCGGTGACGTCTTCGACCATGACGACGATGCTGTGCTCCATCGGGGCGCCGGGAATCCGCGCCACGTTCACGCGCAGGGCGCGACGCAGCGGCTCGGAGCGCGCGACCAACGGGGCCGACCGCTCGCCGCGACGCGTCGCCGCCAAGAGCTCGTGCAGCACGTTCGACTTGCCGAGCAACGCGCCGGCGAGTGGCGTCCCGACGACGTTCTGGAGCGGCATTCCGAGGAGGCTCGCGAGCGCCCGTTTCGAACGCCGTACGCGGCCTTCGTCATCGACGACGGCGATGCCCTCACTTAGGGCGTCGAACGCCGTCTCCCATTGATCCTTGGCCCGTCGCACGATCTCGAAGAAGCGGGCATTCGCGATCACCACCGCGGCATGGGTGGCGAGCGTGGAGAGGAGCCGGATGTCTTCGGCAACGAACGTCCCTTCGCGCGGATCGGTGATGATGAGCGTGCCGATGACGATGCCGCGGGATCGCAGCGGCACCGCCGCCGCGGCCGCCGCTTCGAAACCTTTCGCGATCACCGTGGGCTCGGCACCCGAGTTCCGAATCAGCTCGAGGTGCTCCCGACCGGTCGAGCGCGCCAGGAGGCCGGCGTCGTCACCCTGAATCGTGCGGCCGCGCAGGTCGGAGAGCGTCCCCTCCGCGGCGGCGACGCGCAGCGGGTCATTGGGTCCCTCACCCAGCAGCGCCAGCAGCGCGCCCTGCGCATCGAGAAATCGCACGGCATACCGCACCACGTGCTCGACGATGCGATCGAGTTCGATGGAGTCCGACAAGACGTACGACAGCTCTTGCAGCGAGAAAAGCTCCGACAGGCGGCGGTTCAACTCCTCGGCCGCCCGGCGTCGTTCCTGCTCAGAGCGCATCAGCCGGCGCCACAGCCGCCACAACACGATGCCCGCGCCCCCCAACGCCAGCGCGAGGGCGATCGTGACGAACAGCAGCGGATGTTGTCGCAGCGTGCTCATGGATATCTATATTCAACGATCCACATTGAGAATCAATCTCGTACTCTGCCTGACGCTCACGGCGTGCGGCGCCGAGGGACATCCCGGACTGTCGCGGGCGTGGCCGGAGCTGGGCACGATGATGTCGGTCGCCGTTTGGGGGGGAGCGGGAAGCGATAGCGTACGTGTCGCCCGCGCGCTGGACGCAGCGCACGATTCCGTCGATCACATCGATTCATTGATCCAGCACCACCGCGCGATCCCCGCGCTCGACTCGGTGCGCCGTGAGATGCAGCGGCGCACGGGCGTCACCGTCACGCTGGACAGCCTCGCGCCGGGCTACGCCCTCGATCGGGCGGCGCTGGCGCTTGCGGGCACGGTCGACAGCGCGCTCCTGGATGTGGGTGGCCAGTACCTCTGGATTGGCACGCCGGGTCGTCTCACCCACCGCGTCGTCGGCATTCCGGACCCGGATAACACGCTGCGACAACTCGGCACGGTCGAGCTGCGCGACGGCTCGATCCGCACGCGGGGAGAGCGTAACGCGCCGCCGGGAGCGGCGCGTTCGGTCACCGTACTCGCGCCCACGGCGCTCGCGGCGAGCGCATGGGCAGCGGCGCTGTTCGAGCTGGGGTGCGACCGTGCCGTAACGGGGGCGACGGGGGCGGGGGCGCCGGGGGTGAGCGTGGTGTGTGCCGACTCGACTGGCGTGCGCTGGACTAAGGAGCTCCAGAGTCGTGTTTCGCTTCCAGCTGCGCACGCGCCTTGACGCGTGCCCGCTCCTGGTCGAGTAGCCGGATCGATCGCGCCCATGCATCGCTCGCGAGACCCTGGTAGCTCACCGTCAGCTCTTCGCGCACGCTGATCCCCGGCTCGAACAGATAGATGGCGGCCGCCTGCTGGCGGGCGTCGAGCTGGTACGAGCTCCACGTCGGCGACAGCGGAACGATGCCGATGGGCCGAAACAGTCGCCCGCGGCTCGTGATGGTGAGCTCCTCCGGGTTGAAGCGCGCCTGCGGTACGATGCCCAGGAAGGTGACCATCACGAGCGTCGGATGCTCCGTCCCGCCGCGCGCAGCGGCAGCCGCGATATCGGCGGCCCGGCTGGCCTCGAGCTGCATCAGCGAGCGATACGTGTCGGGAGCGAGCAGGCGAATGACCTGCGCATCGAGCGGCAAGACCTGAATCTCGAGCGTTCCCGTGCTGAACCGAGCGACGATGTCGTCGCGGCGTAACGTCCCGTACCCAGACGGAATTGTGTCCTGACTTGCAAGCTTCCACGTCGGCACGACTGCAAGACACAGCAAGAGCCACACGTCGGCACGTCGGCACGTCGGCACGAAGCTCATTCCGTCGCTCCAATCAGTCCGGCAATCGCTTCGCGCAACTCCGGGATTCCCTCACCAGTTTTCGCGCTGGTAACGATCATTTGGTCTTCCGGCAGCTCCAGCTCGCCACGCAGCTCGCGTTCCCGCGTGCGCCGCCGCTCCCGAGAAAGCTTATCCCCCTTGGTGAGTGCGGCGAGCACATGCATTTCTCCCTCTACTAATACGCCCTGCATGACTCGATCGTCGACCGAGGGCGGGTGCCTGATGTCCAGGAGCCACACAACGCCGCGCAGCTGCTCTCGCAGCAGGGCGTGCCTGACTAACCCCCGGAATGCGGTGCGCTCTGACTTGCTTGCGCGGGCATAGCCATAGCCGGGAAGATCTAAGAAATACACGGAGCACGGAGCAGGGAGCAGTTTGCTCCGTGCTCCGTGCTCCGTGCTCAGCTGTGGGATCAAGAACACATTCATCGCCCGGGTCTTCCCCGGCGTCCCGGACGTTTTCGCAATCCGGCGTCCAACCAGAGCATTGAGCAGCGACGACTTGCCGACGTTGGACCGGCCGAGAAAAGCGACTTCGGGAAGCGGGGGATCGAGCTGCGTATCGGCTCGGGGGAATGAACCGATGTACTTGGGGTCGGTCAGGCTTCTTTCTTCTGGCGAGGACGCTCGGTCACGAGGAGCGGCGCGCGGCCCGACGTGACGCATTCGGCGGTGATCGCCACCTCGCGCACGTCATCCCGGCTCGGGAGCTCGAACATGATTTCCGTCATCATCTCTTCGAGAATGGCGCGTAAGCCACGCGCGCCGGTGCCGCGCTTCATCGCCTTCTGGGCGATCGCCTTGAGCGCGTCCTTCTCGAGTGTCAGCCGCACATCTTCGAGATCGAACAGCTTCTGGTATTGCTTGGCGAGCGCGTTCTTGGGCTCGGTCAGGATCCGGATGAGCGCGTCTTCGTCCAGGGCATCGAGCGGGACGGTGACCGGCAGGCGGCCGACCAGCTCAGGGATCAGGCCGTACCGGAGCAGGTCGTCTGGCTCGACATCCACGAAGGGGTTCTTCTTGAGCTTGGCGGCCACACCATCGGCCACTTCTTCCTTCGTAAAGCCGATCTGCCGCCGGCCCGTGCGGGACTCGATGATCTTCTCGAGCCCATCGAACGCGCCGCCGCAGACAAAGAGAATGTCCTTGGTGTTGACCTGGATGTATTCCTGCTGCGGGTGCTTGCGGCCGCCCTGCGGCGGCACGCTGGCGACCGTGCCTTCGAGGATCTTGAGCAGCGCCTGCTGCACACCTTCGCCCGAGACGTCGCGCGTGATGCTGGGGTTTTCTGACTTGCGCGCGATCTTGTCGATCTCGTCGATGTAGACGATGCCCCGCTCGGCCTCGGAGACGTTGAAATCGGCGGCTTGCAGCAGGCGCACCAGGATGTTTTCGACGTCTTCACCCACGTAGCCGGCTTCGGTCAGGGTCGTGGCGTCCGCAATCGTGAACGGCACGTCCAGGATCCGGGCCAGCGTCTGGGCCAGCAGCGTCTTGCCGACACCCGTCGGGCCCATCAGCAGGATGTTGCTCTTGTCGAGCTCCACCTCGTTGTCGCGGCCCGAGTGGGAATTGATGCGCTTGTAGTGGTTGTAGACGGCGACGGCGAGGGTCTTCTTGGCCCGATCCTGCCCGATCACGTATTGGTCCAGCACGTCCTTGATTTCGGCCGGCGTGGGGACCTGCGTGATGGCTTCGGCGACCTCGCGTTCCTCATCCTCCGCCAGGATCTCATTGCAGAGCGCGATGCACTCATTGCAGATGTAGACCGAGGGGCCGGAGATGAATTTCCGGACCGAGTCCTTGGATTTGCCGCAGAACGAGCAGCGGAGGTGCTTATCGTGAGACATCGTCTTCTAGTATGGGAAAGCCCCGCAACGGGCGCAAGGGATCACTTTTTGGCTTTCCCGTCTTCCTTGATTTCCTCGAAGTTCGAAATGACGTGGTCGATCAGTCCATACTCTTTCGCCTCTTCGGCCGACATGAAGCGATCGCGGTCCATGTCCTTCTCGATCGTGTCCACGGTCTTGCCAGTGTGCTTGGCGTACAGCTCGTTGAGCTTGCGCCGCAGGAAGAGGATCTCTTTCGCCTGAATCTCGATGTCGGCCGCCGTGCCCTGAGTGCCGCCGGAGGGCTGGTGCATCATGATGCGGGCGTGTGGCAACGCTGAGCGCTTCCCCTTACGGCCGGCCGCGAGCAGGAACGACCCCATCGACGCCGCCATGCCCATGCAGATCGTGTTCACCGGGGCACGCAGGAACTGCATCGTGTCGTAGATCGCCATGCCTGAGGACACGATCCCACCTGGGGAATTCACGTACAGGTAAATGTCCCGTTCGGGGTTGTCGGCGTCGAGAAAGAGCAGCTGCGCGATGATGATGTTGGCGACATCGTCGCCGATGGAGCTGCCGAGGAAGACGATGCGGTCCATCAGCAGCCGGCTGAAGATGTCATAGGTGCGCTCGCCACGGCTCGAGCGCTCGATGATATAGGGCGGATAGATGTGGCTTTTGCTCTTTGTCACGCTTGCTCCACGGTGGACTGCGACAGGAGATAAGTGAACACCTTCTCCTCGGTGATGCTCCGCGCGACATCGCGGAGCCGCTTGGCTTTCTCCAACGACGCATACAGCTCTGCCGCCTTCATGCCGCGCCGCTCGGCGAGCTCCTGGATCTTCTGGTCCAGCTCCGCCTCGGTCGCGCGCAGGCTCTGGGACTCGACCACGGTATCGAGCACCAGATCACGCCGCACCTGCGCTTCGGCGACCGAGTGGAACTCCTGGGCGAACTTCTCCCAGCGCTCCTCGGGAACCTCGTACGCCTGGGCGTACATCCCCAGCACGCGCTCGACCAGGGGCCGTGGCGCGACGACGTTGTTGGCCTGCACGATCTGCTCGACCAGCTCGGCGCGGACGCGCGCATCGGCTTCGCGCTCGACTTCCTTCTTCAGATCCTCGGCGATCGCGGTGCGCAGCGCCTCGAGCGACTCGAAGTCGCCCATCTCGCGCGCGAAGGCGTCGTCCAAGGCAGGCAATTCCTGCCGTTTCACCTCGCGGAGGGTCAGCTGGATGTCGCGCGTCTGGCCGCGCTTGGCTTCCTCAGCGAAATCGTCCGGAAAACGGACCGTCGCGTCCACCGCTTCACCGGGCAACAGGCTCATGATGCGCTCTTCGACTTCGGGAATCGCCCGGCCCTCGCCCAGCACGAACTGGTAGGGCTGCGGATCCTTCACCGCGCCGTTTTCGCGCGTGGCGATCATCACGTCGACGAGATCCTTGGGCTTCGGCTTCTCGCCGGCCACGGGCGTCCACGGTGCCCGCTGTTCGCGCATGGTGTTGAGCTGGGCATCGATCTGCGCTGCGGTGACGGTGGCAACCTTGCGCGTAAGCCGGAAGCCGCCGAGGCGTTGCAGCTTCAGCTCGGGCTTCAGCTCGACGTGGAACTCGAAGGTGACGGGAGCGCCTTCTTCCCACTTCAGGTTGTGGATGTGCGGATCGGCGATGGGCTTCAGCTCTTCCTGTTTCTGCGCGACGCGCCAGCTCTCCTGCACCAGCTCGCGCAGGGTCTCCTGCCGGATGTCGTCGGCGAACTTCTTGCGCACCACGGCCGCGGGGACCTTCCCTTGCCGGAACCCCGGCAGCCGGGCGCGCTGCTGATAGAACTTCGTCGCGCGCTCTTCGGCCGCCTTGACGTTGTCGGGCGGGATCGTGACCTCGAGAGAGGCTTCACCCGGCTCGACGCGGGTTTTCTTTACGAGGATGTCGGGCATTCGTGACCCAAATCTAACCGGTGTGGGAATGGGAGCACGGAGCAGGGAGCACGGAGCAGTCTGCTCCCTACTCCGTGCTCCGTGCTCCGTGCATGCGACCGGAGGGACTCGAACCCCCACGGGTTGCCCCACCAGCTCCTAAGGCTGGCGCGTCTGCCAATTCCGCCACGGTCGCGTGAGCATGTATAATAATCGCCTCTCTTGTCCCGGAGTCCGGTCATGCGCAGCACCACGTCACTCGCGCTGTTCACGCTCCTCATCGCGGCGCCGCTCGCGGCGCAGGACAAGGAGAAGCTGTGCAATGACATCCAGCATCGCGCGATGCGCGTCGGGCAATGGGCGAGCTATCGCTGGGTGGGCGGCAACGGCGCCGGCACCACGATGCGCATGGCGGTCGTGGGGACCGAGCCCGTTGCTGGCACGCCGTTCTATTGGTACGAAATGTCGATCACCGATCCCAAAAAAGGCGCCAGAGGACGGACCATCATCCAGATGCTGGTGCCGGAACTCGCGTTCGGCATGGCGAGCGGGGGCCCGCGCGGCATGATCATGAAAAACGGCGACGATCCTGCGATGCGCATGCCCGACGAGATGGTGCAGATGATGGGCGGGCGGATGGTTGGTCAGAATTTCGCCGCCGAAATCGCGCAGCGCTGCCAGGAAATGGTCGTCGTGGGGTGGGAACAGGTCACGGTTCCAGCCGGCACCTTCCGCGCGCTCCACATCAAATCGGCTGATGAAAAAACTGAAGCGTGGGTCGTGCCCGACTTCTATTTCGGAATGGTCAAAGCAACGATGCAGGAAGGCTCGTTGCAACTGACGGGGCGGGGGGCAGACGCGAAGTCCTCAATCACGGAGACGCCGCGATCGATGCCTGCTCCGCGTTGACGGGGTGCGGGGGCGTATCTACTTTGACGCCGTGCCGGTAGTCCTCGCTGCCGTTCTGGTCCTGCTCACCGCCTGCAGCGGCGCTGGACACTTTCCCCAGTCGACGTTCGCTCCCCGCTCCGATTTCAGCACGGATCTCTACGGGCTGTACAAGAACGTCTTCTGGTGGGCCGTCGGCGTCTTCATTCTTGTCGAGGGCCTGCTCCTGGTCGCCATCGCGCGCTTCCGCGCGCGGCCGGGCGCTCGCGAGCCGAAGCCCGTGCACGGTCACACCGTGCTCGAAATCAGCTGGACCCTCGCGCCCGCGCTGATCCTCGTGTTCATCGCGGTCCCCACGATGCGTACGATCTTCTCGACCGCGGGCCACGCCCCCGAGGGCGCTCTGCGGGTGGAGGTCATCGGACATCAATGGTGGTGGGAGTATCGCTACCCCACCCTGAACATCAGCGCGTACAACGAGCTGCACATCCCCGTCCGGACGCCCATTCAGATCGAGCTCACGTCGGCGGACGTGATCCACAGCTTCTGGGTGCCCCGGCTCGGTGGCAAACGCGATCTCATCCAGGGCCGCACGAATCGGATCGCGTTTCGTGCCGATTCGACGGGTGAATACTGGGGCCAGTGCGCGGAGTTCTGCGGCGCCTCGCACGCCAATATGCGACTGCGGGTCGTCGTGCAGTCCGACTCCCTGTTCCAGCGGTGGGTGGACCAGCAGCGCGCGGCGCCTCAGGCGCCCGCGATCGGGTCGCCTGCCGCGGCGGGCCAGCAGGTATACCGGCGCAGTCCCTGCATCGCGTGTCACACCATCGCCGGTCTCTCGCAAGGGAAGGTGGGCCCCGATCTCAGCCACGTCGGCGGCCGGTCCACGATCGCGGGCGCGCTGTTTCCGAACACCACGGAAGTGCTGCGCCGCTGGATCATGAACGCGCCCGCGATGAAGCCAGGCGCGTTGATGACACCGCAAAGTCTGTCGCCACAGGATCTGGACGCGCTCATCGCCTATCTACAGAGCCTGAAATGAAGACGTGGCTCACCACGACCGACCACAAGCGGATCGGCCTGCTCTATTTCTGGACGGCGTTCGGGTTTTTCCTCATCGGCGGCCTGGAAGCGCTCATTATTCGCGCCCAGCTCGTACGGCCCGACGGCGGCCTCGGCGTCAGCGCCGAGACGTTCAATCAGCTGTTCACGATGCACGGCACGACGATGGTGTTCCTGGCGCTGATGCCGTTGTCGGCCGCGTTTTTCAATTTCATCATTCCGCTGCAGATCGGCGCGCGCGACGTGGCGTTTCCACGGCTCAATGCGTTCAGCTACTGGGTCTTTCTGCTTGGTGGTCTGTTCCTGAACGCGAGCTTCATCGCGGGACCCCTCTTCGGCGCCGACCGGCTGTCGGTGGCACCGGATGCGGGATGGTTCGGCTATGCGAACCTGACATCGCGGCAATTCTCGCCCGGTCCGAATGTCGATTTCTGGCTGCTGGGGCTG
Organism: Gemmatimonadota bacterium; assembly: GCA_046728135.1. Lineage (GTDB taxonomy): Bacteria > Gemmatimonadota > Gemmatimonadetes > Gemmatimonadales > GWC2-71-9 > 20CM-2-65-7. The sequence continues at coordinate 11,810 of JBKPDZ010000031.1, forward strand.
CAGATCCTGGGCATCGCGTCGCTTGCGGCGGGCTTCAACTTCATCGTGACCATCCTCAACATGCGCGCACCCGGGATGCGCATGTTGCGCTTGCCGCCGTTCACCTGGATGACGCTCATCACGCAGTTCCTCGTCATCACCGCGTTCCCGGTGATCACGGTCGCGCTCGTGCTGCTGATGTTCGATCGCTTCTTCGGCACGCATTTCTTCGTGCCACAGGGCGGTGGTGACCCGATCCTCTGGCAGCACCTGTTCTGGATGTTCGGACATCCCGAGGTCTACATCCTCATTCTACCGGCCATGGGGATCGTGTCGGAGGTCTTACCGACGTTCTCCAAGAAGCCCCTCTTCGGCTACACCGTGGTCGTGTATTCGGGCGTGGTAATCGCGTTCCTGGGATGGAGCGTGTGGAGCCACCACATGTTCTCGACCGGGCTGGGCCCGATCGCCGATTCCGTGTTCGCCGGCACGACGATGCTCATCGCCATTCCGACCGGCGTGAAGATCTTCAACTGGATCGGCACGCTGTGGGGCGGGCAGATCCGGTTCACCACCTCGCTGCTGTTTGCGGTCGGATTCATCGCGATGTTCATCATCGGTGGTCTCTCCGGCGTGTCGCACGCCTCGGCACCCTCCGATCTCCAGCAGACCGACACGTACTACGTCGTCGCGCACATCCATTATGTGCTGTTCGGCGGCACGATCCTCGGCTTGTTCGCCGGCATGTACTACTGGTGGCCCAAGATGACCGGGCGACTGCTGTCGGAATCGCTCGGGAAGGTGCACTTCTGGCTGACGATGATCGGCATGAATCTCGCGTTTTTCCCGATGCACTTCTCCGGCCTGCTCGGCATGCCGCGCCGCATCTACACCTACTCGTCTGATCTGGGCGTGACCGGATTCAATCAAGCGTCGACGATTGGCGCGTTCGTGATCGGTCTGGCGACGCTCGTGTTCTTCTGGAATCTGCTGCGGACGCGCTGGCAGCCGGTGACGGCTCCAAGCAATCCCTGGGGCGGCGCCACGCTCGAATGGGCGATTCCGTCCCCGCCGCCGGTCTACAACTTCACCGTCATCCCGACCGTCGAGAGCCGCATGCCGCTGTGGCAAACGGAGCGACACGGGCCCATGCGTCCGCTACCCGAACGGCCGCCCGCGCCGATTCACGTGCCGGGCGGCTCGTGGTGGCCGCTCCTGACGGCCCTCGGCCTGCCCGTCATGGCGATCGGCGCCCTGTCTCATTTGATCCCCGTGGTCCTGGTCGGCGCGGCCGTGCTGATTGTGGGGATTTATCGCTGGGCGTATGAGCCCTTTGAGATGTAAATGACACACGCACCCGCGCACGCTCACCGCACGAGCATGGGGCTCGACAGCCGGAAGATGGCGTTCTGGGCGTTTATCGGCTCCGAGTGCCTGCTCTTCGGATCGCTGATCTCCACGTACCTGGTCTACAAGGGACGGAGTCTCACGGGACCGTTCCCGCACGAGATTCTGAATATTCCCTTCACTTCGTTCAGCACGTTCGACTTGCTGATGTCGAGCCTGGCGATGGTGCTCGCGCTGGCGGCAGTGCAGCGCGGCGACATGAAACACGGGAAGCTCTGGTTGCTCGTGACGGCTTTGCTCGGCTTGGTTTTCCTCGGCGGGCAATTCTGGGAATTCAGCCACTTCGTACGCGAGGGACTGGGCCTCACGACGAACCTGTTCGGCTCGACGTTCTACGTGTTGACGGGAACCCACGGCGCCCACGTGACCGTCGGTGTGATCTGGCTGTTGACGCTTTGGGTGCAGGCGTTGCGCGGAAAACTGGGTCCGGCGAACGCGATGACCGTCGAGATCACGGGACTCTATTGGCATTTCGTGGACGTCGTGTGGATCGTGATCTTTACGGTCGTGTACCTGATTCAGTAACTGTTGTGGAGGGCGGTGAAGGTTGGTGGAGGTTCTGATGAGTGCACAGGGAGAGAGGGGTGCAATGGAGTCTGGACAGGCGCACGCGACAACGGCCACGTATCTGCGCATCGCCGCGATCCTCGTGATGATCACGCTGATCGAGGTCGGGGTGTTCTATGTGCCCACGTTCCAGGCCGTGCTCGTGCCGCTGCTCCTCGTGCTGTCGGCCGTCAAGTTCTCGCTGGTAGTCATGTTCTACATGCATTTGAAGTTCGACAATCGCTTCTTTGCCTTTCTCTTTGGTGGCCCATTACTCCTCGGCGTCGCGGTGGTGGTGAGCCTCCTGTTCATCTTTTATGGCGCGGTGCGGCTGCGGACCGGCACCTAACGGAATAATCAGTGGCCAATGATCAATGATCATTGATCATTCTGCATTGGACATTCCAAGCTGGAATCGCTGGAATATCCATCCGAGCGTGGCGGCCGGGCTCGTCCTCCTGGGCGGGCTTTACGTCTTTTTGGGGGGACTCACGTCGGCACGTCGGCAGGTCGCAAGCTTTCTCGCGGCGCTGGTCGTGCTGTTTCTGGCGTTGAACGGGCCGCTGCACAATCTCTCCGACACGTACTTGTTCAGCGCGCACATGGCGCAGCACCTGCTCCTCACGCTGGTGTTTCCGCCGCTGCTCTTGTACGGCACGCCGGCGTGGGTCGTGCGCCCGCTGCTGCGACCGCGCTGGGTCATGGCCGTGGCTCGTGTGGTGACCCGGCCGCTCGCGGCCGCCACGATTTTTTCGGCACCGATCGTGATCTGGCATGTGCCGGCGCTGTACGAGGCGGCGCTCCGGCATCACAATCTTCACATCGTCCAGCATCTCGTCTTCTTGAGTACCGCGGTGATCATGTGGTGGCCGGTGCTGTCACCGGTTCCGGAGTTGCCGCGCGCGCAGCATCTCGTGCAGATGCTCTATCTGTTCTTGCTGGGCATTCCGATGTCCGTCACCGGCGCGCTGATCACGCTGACGGATTCGGTGCTCTATCCGTTCTACGCCACGGCGCCGAGGGTGGGTGGATTATCTCCGCTGGATGATCAGCAAATCGGCGGATTGCTGATGTGGGTGCTCGGCGGGCTGATGCTGTGGATCGTGATGACCGTGATCTGGTTCCGATACTCCGTTTGGGATCAGAGATCGGACGCTGAAACGGGAGTGCCGGTGGAAGCCTACGGCAATGCGAAAGTCGAAATGCGGAATGCGGAATTACAGGGCGGGCGTCGAAGCTAGCCTGCCAATTTCGCATTCCGCATTTCGCATTACTCCCCATCCTCCGTTTCTCCAAGCGGATGCCTTCGCAACTCCTCACCGATTCTGGGGTGCTCCCGCCACAGATAGTAGCCCATCGCCAACGCTGCTAAGCCGTTGCCGATTGCCACATTCCACCAGGCGAGGTAGCCGAGCAGCGGCTTCGCGAGCAGCGCGACCAGGATGTAGAAGCCCACCTCGAAGAAGCAGAACCCCACCACGACGAGAAACAGCGTCGACGGCGCATACTCGACCTCGGCCGCGAGCGCCGCCGCGATGCACCCGACCACGACGAACGCGCTGACGTGAATCATCGTGTACCCGAAGATGCGGGCGGGCTCGATGACGACGTGCGTGGGGTCGGGCGCGGCCCAAAACACCGCGCTCCCAAGCATCGCGGGTGTATAGAGGGGCTGGCCGTTGATCGAGTCGACGATCAGAAACCAGATGGCGACTGCAGCCGCGCCGATGCAGCCGGCGATGAAGCCCTCGCGCAGGATGCGATTCAGGTCCATTGCGGGCTCAATATATCGTTGGGCTCCCTGCGTGCTAGATTAGGGCCCCATGCCGCGCCGTCCGTTGTTCTACGGTCTGTGCTTGCTCGTCGGCGTGCTGCTGTTTGGGGTCGCCGGTGTCCTGCATCCGTTGCTCTCGGGTGACGGAGCGGCCCAGCTCACGACGATCGCGCAGACGAGTCGCTGGCGTTTGATCCACTGGTCTCTGCTGTTCGGGCTTGCATTCATGTATGCCGGCGTGATCGGTGTGGCCTTGCGTCACAACGATACCCCGGGTGCGACGCCGGGCCGCGCGGCGGTGCGCATGGGGGCGTTCGCCTTCTCCGTCTGGTCGCTCAATATCCTTTTCATGGTCGGGGCGGGATATCAGCTCGCGCGCGCCTACACAACCTCAGATGCGGGTCTGACCGGCACACACGCCGTGTTTGTCTACGACATGTTCCACCCCATGGGTCTCGCGGCCGAGCGGCTGGCGACATTCATGCTGGGACTCGTGGCGTACATGTTCGGCTGGGCGATTCGGAATGGCGGAGTGTTGCCGAAGTGGCTGGCCTGGATGGCGTGGCTGGTCGCGGTCGTCACTGGCGGGGTAGCTATCGTGTTCAGCGAGTTCTCGCCGAACATGTACTACGCGCAGGCTCTTTTCGTCCTCTGGCTGGCGGCGACCGCGGTCGTGATGCTTAAAGAAAGGGCCCTCGGTTGAGGGCCCCTCAACTACTGTCTCCGTAACCGCACGACCCTCGGCTGCCAGCCATCCCCGCTCCGTGACAAGACTGTGAGCATCAAGATGTCACCGGATCTCGTTGATGCCAGCGCTCTGTGAAGGTCTGCCCGGGTTCGTGTCGGCTGTCCATTGAGGCGGAGGATGATATCGGGTCCTCCGTTACTCGCATCAGCCAGTCGTTCGTAAGCCGGACCATCCGGAGAGACCTGCGTGACCACGAGACCGCCTCCGCTCCGGATCACCGAGCTGAGTTGGGCATCACGGGCATCCTCTTGCGAGAGGGGTTCCACCGAGATGCCAAGCGCCTGCTCAGAAGGGGCTGAATCCCGGCTCGGGCGCTCGTCATTGGCGTCGGCGGTTTCAGATTCGCCAGGCGCCGCAGTCAGCCTGACCGGAATCGTCTTGCGAGCGCCACCCTTCCTCGCCACGGTAACCTGAACGGTCTCACCGGGCTTCTTAAACCCAACTCGCTGCTGTAGCTGGGCGACCGATTCGACCGGCTGGCCGTCGATCGCGATGATGACATCGCCCTCCTGAAGGCCAGCGCGCTTGGCGGGGGCGTCGTCGGTTGTGAATGCCTGCACGACCGCGCCCTTGATGTCAGGCAGCTTGACGTCCTCCGCATCCTCTTGCCGCACCGGCAATACCGAAACGCCTATGACGGATCGCTCGACATGGCCGGTCGCAATGAGCTGTGTCATCACGGTCTTGGCGATGTTGATGGGGATCGCAAACCCGTAGCCGGAATAGAACCCGGTCTCACTGGCGATCGCCGCATTGATGCCGATGACCTCGCCGCGCACGTTGACCAACGGTCCTCCCGAATTGCCGGGATTGATGGCCGCGTCTGTCTGAATGAAGTCTTGAATCGCAAGCCCGCCTGAATTCAAGCCCTGTAGCCCTCGGCCCTTGGCACTCACGATTCCCGCCGTCACCGTGAACGTGAAGGCCTCACCGAGCGGATTACCGATCGCGAGTACCCAGTTGCCGATCCTGGTGGAGTCGGCATCGCCGAGGCGCACCGTCGGCAGGCCGGTTGTCTGGATTTTGATGACTGCGATGTCCGTGTTCGGATCCGTGCCAATTGTCTTGGCGGTGAACTCACGATTGTCGTACAGCCGAACCGTCACCCGGTCGGCACCCTGCACGACGTGGTTGTTGGTGAGGATGTAGCCGTCCTGCGAGACGATAAAACCCGATCCGGAGCCCTGCTCGATCTGGGGGCGGCGCGGGACCTGGAAGAAATCCTCGAACCCAGGCGGCAAGCGCCGCGTCGACATCCGTTCACGGCGCTCCGACTTGATAAATACGACCGCCGGCTTCACATGATCGGCGACGTTGGCGAAGGCATCGCCCAGGTCCACGGCGGCTTTCGCCATCGGAAGCGGCCGGCTCGTGTCCTGTAGCACCGACCGCACCGCCGCTTCACCGCGCGACGGCAGCCGGAACGCCGAGGCGAATGCCAGTCCCAGCGCAAACGCCAGGGTCACCAACGTGCCGAATTTCAACCAGTCCCGCGTCTTCACCGACATCAGCGCCCCCTTTTAAGACTTCTTGGGTTTATCCTCGTCCACAATTTCGTAGTCCGCATCGACGACCTTCTCATCCTTCTTTGCTTCGGCGGTCTGTCCCTCAGCGCCCGGCGCGCTGCCCGCTTCCGGGCCCGCGCCGCGTGCCGCGGCATACAACGAGGCTCCGGCAGCGGAATATGCCTGTTGCAGCTCCTCCAGCGCTTTGCTGATCTCGTCAGCATTGCCACTGCGGAGCGCCGACTGTGCGGCCTGGATGGCAGCGTCGAGCCGCGACTTGAGGCCCGGCTCCAACTTCTCGACCCAGTCTTTGGACTCCTTAGTCACTTGGTACACCATGTTATCGAGCCGGTTACGCTGCTCGATCACATCGCGCCGCTTCTTGTCTTCGGCGGCGTGCGCCTCGGCGTCCTTCACCATCTTATCGATGTCCTTGTCGGCGAGGCCGGACGAGGCTTCGATCCGGATCTTTTGCTCCTTGCCCGTCGCCTTGTCCTTCGCGGAGACGTGCAAGATGCCGTTCGCGTCGATATCGAACGTCACCTCGACCTGTGGGACACCGCGCGGAGCCGGCGGAATGCCCGTCAGCTGGAATTTGCCGATCGTGCGGTTGTCCTGAGCCATCTGGCGCTCACCCTGCAGCACGTGGATCTCAACCGTCGTCTGGTTGTCCTCGGCCGTCGAGAACACCTCCGACTTCTTCGTCGGAATGGTCGTGTTCCGCGGGATCAGCACCGTCGTCACGCCGCCGAGCGTCTCGATGCCGAGCGACAGCGGCGTGACGTCGAGCAGCAGCACGTCCTTCACTTCACCCGCGAGCACGCCGCCCTGAATCGCCGCCCCGATGGCGACCACCTCGTCGGGGTTTACGCCTTTATGTGGCTCCTTGCCGAAGAAGCTCTTTACAATCTCTTGGACCTTCGGCATGCGGGTTTGGCCACCGACCAGGATGACTTCGTCGATTTCGCCCGGCTTCAGCCCGGCATCCGTCAACGCCTGCTGCATCGGCGGAATGGTCCGCTTGACCAGATCATCCACCAGCTGCTCGAGCTTGGCACGCGTGAGCGTCAGGTTCAGGTGCTTTGGTCCGGATTGATCCGCCGTGATGAACGGCAGGTTGATCTCCGTCTGCATCACGGTCGACAGCTCCATCTTCGCCTTCTCGGCAGCTTCCTTGAGCCGCTGCAGCGCCATCGGGTCCTTGGAGAGGTCGATGCCCTGGTCCCGCTTGAACTCCCCCACCAACCATTCGATGACTCGCGCATCGAAATCGTCGCCACCCAGGTGGGTGTCACCGTTGGTGCTCTTCACCTCGAAGACACCTTCGGCCAGTTCCAGAATGGAAATGTCGTAGGTGCCGCCGCCCAAGTCGTAGACGGCGACTTTCTCTTCCTTCTTCTTATCTAGGCCGTACGCAAGCGCCGAGGCGGTCGGCTCATTGATGATCCGGACCACATCGAGGCCCGCGATCTTGCCGGCGTCCTTCGTTGCCTGCCGCTGCGAATCGTTGAAGTAGGCGGGGACGGTGATGACCGCCTTTTCGACCTTGTGGCCGAGGTAGTCTTCCGCCGTCTGTCGCATCTTTTGGAGGATCATCGCCGAGATCTCGGGCGGCGTGTACTGCTTGCCGCTGACCTCGACCGAGGCCAAACCGTTCTGGCCGCGGACGATCTTGTAGGGGACGCGCTTGATCTCTTCCGAGACCTCTTCCAGCCGCCGTCCCATGAACCGTTTGATGGAGAAGATCGTGTTCTGCGGGTTGGTCACTGCTTGCCGCTTGGCGACTTGCCCAACGAGTCGTTCACCATCCTTGGTGAAGGCGACGACCGAAGGGGTGGTGCGGCCGCCTTCGGCGTTGGGGATGACAACGGGATCGCCACCTTCCATGACCGCGACAACTGAGTTGGTCGTCCCGAGGTCAATACCGATGATCTTCTCAGCCATAACTCTCAGCTCCTGATAGGGATGTGATGCCGGTTAGATACTGCGCGTCGCAAGGGCAAGCATCGTGCCCTGTTTCGCTGCCAAAAAGGCAGCGAAACCACAGCCCTGTTGCCCGCGTTCACGGGTCGTTCGGGTCCCCACCACAATATCAAGGGTTGTCACTCTGATCGTTGTTACCGGCAGCACCGGCACAATTGGCTCCGAGTTGGTGCGGTTACTGGCCGCAGCGGGGTCGAACATTCGCGCGATCTATCACCGCGCCGACGGCGCGTCTCGTTCCCCCTCCCCGCACGTCTCGTTTTTCCGAGCTGACCTTGCCGATCCCGTACAGGCCGAGGCCGCCGTTGCAGGAGGGTCGAGCCTATTCCTCCTGACTGGGAATGAGCCCGGTTTCCTCGAGGTCCAGCGCACCGCGGTCCAAGCGGCGCAGCGGCGTGGCGTTCGTCATCTCGTGAAGCTCTCGGCGCTCGGGGCGTCGGATCATTCGAAGTCCGCGATCGGCCGCGACCACTGGGTCGTGGAGCAGGCAATTCAGCAATCCACAGTTCCCTGGACGATTTTGCGTCCTCACGCCTTCATGCAGAACTGGCTAAAAGATGTCGCGCTGTCGGTGCGGGCCGAAAACACGATCTACTCGCCCATTGGCGAGGGGCGCGTGCCCTTCATTGACACGCGCGATATCGCTGCCGTTGCCGCGGAGGTGCTGCTCCGTCCTGAGCCACATATTGGCAAGAAGTACGTCCTCACTGGTGGGGCAGCCGTGGGGTACGCCGATCTCGCGACCGAGCTGACCAAGGTGACGGGTCGCGCCGTCACGTATCGGCCGATCAGCATGGAGGAAGCGCGGGTGCGGCTGACGCGGGCGGGCCAGCCGGCCGCGTTGATCGATGCCACCCTGGCGATCGCGGCATATCAGCGGGATGGTGGCGCGACGGCGCTGGTCTCGCCGAGCGTCGAGCGGCTGCTGGGACGGCCGCCGCGCACAATTCGCGATTTCGTTCGCGACTACGCCGCCGCGTTCAGTTGATCCCGAGCGACCGATTTGGACGAAACCGCGCACGCGCCGTGCGCGTTTGTTTGTCATCATGAGCACAGCTTTGCGTTTCACACGCGTGGCGTTCGGCGCGGTCCAACGAGCTTCGCCGAGTCTCGCCGCACGGTGGGCCGAACGCTTGTTTTGTTCGCCGCCCCGCCGTCCGATCAGCGAACGCATGGCGGCATGGCTGGCCGGCGGGCGGCGCTTCGACCTGACCGTCAGAGGGCGCCGCGTGGCGGCGTGGTCATGGGGTGACCGCGGCCCGGGCGTTCTCCTCATTCACGGATGGGGCAGCCGAGGCGCCCGGTTTGTCGATCTCGGCGGCGCACTGCTCGCCAGCGGCTTCCGGGTTGTGACATTCGACGCGCCCGGACATGGTGCGTCGTCCGGCCGACTTAGCTCCGGACCGGAGTTTGCGCGCGCCGCGCTCGCCGTCGCCACGGCGGTCGGTCCCGTGAGCGCAGTCGTGGGGCATTCGCTCGGTGGCTTCGCGTCGGCGCTGGCGATCGAGCGCGGGCTTGCGGCGCGCCGTGCGGTCTTCATCTCGCCATCTGCGAACGTGAATACCTACAGCGCCCAATTCGCGTCGCTGCTGGGCGTGCGGGATCCCGTGATGGCGTCGATGCGGGCGCGGCTCGAGCGCCGGCTCGACTTCGACTGGAAGCACTTGGATGTACCGCGCTTTGCTCCCGCGATGCGGATTCCCTTACTCGTGATTCATGACCGGGACGACCGCGAGGTGCGCTGGGACGATGGAGCCGCGATTGCCGCTGCCTGGCCCGGCGCGCAGCTCGTCACGACAACGGGGCTGGGACATCACCGCATCGTCAGCGACGGCGCTGTCATTCAGCAGGTACTCGCTTACTTGGGACGCATCCATGAGCCGGCGTGACAACCGGGCACACCTGACGGTACCCGTTGGATCGAGTGATCACGTAACCGGCCCGCCAGACGCTCCGGTCACGCTGGTAGAGTACGGCGACTTCCAATGTCCTCATTGCGGCAGGGCCTACCCGATCGTCAAGGATATCCAGCGTACGCTCGGCTCACAGCTCCGGTTTGTGTTCCGCAATTTCCCACTCACGCGGGTCCACCCCGAGGCGGAGCACGCGGCGGAGGCGGCTGAAGCCGCCGGCGCGCAAGGCGCCTTCTGGCAGATGCACGATCGCCTGTTCGAGCGTCAATTCCTGCTGGACGACGATCATCTCATCGAGTATGCGACCGAGCTCGGGCTGGACGCTGAGCGGATCCGCGGCGAGCTCGACGCGGGCACGTACGAGCCTCGAGTGCGGGACGATTTCATGAGCGGGGTGAAGAGCGGCGTGAATGGGACGCCGACCTTCTTCATCAACGGCGTGCGCTATGACGAAAGTTGGGATCGGGACTCGTTGCTCGCCGCGCTGCGGAATTCCGAGTAACTCGTCGCTTAGGAAGCCCCCGTTCGGTCCTTTCAGCTGATAGCGCGTCAAGGCACACGCCGTCGCTCCGTCGACGATGACTCCGCGACTCAGCCGGTCACAGGGGGCCGACCCACGCGACCCGAGCCTTCCATGTTTAGGACACTATCAACGCGACGGCAACGAGTGCCGTGACAACTCCCGCGGCCTGCCAGCCGGTGAGTCGCTCCCCCAGGACCGCACGCGCTAGGAGCACCGTACTCGCCGGGTAGAGCGAGCACAGCGTGACCACGGGACTGAATGGGCCGCTCTGCACGGCGAGCAGGAAGAGTGCATTCGCCAGCATATCGAGCGCGCCACCACCCAACGCGAGCGCACCCAGCCGCGCCGGCATGCGCAGCGAATGACGACCAACGAGCGTGAGGGCGCCGAAGACCGTCACGGATGTGAAACGCGCCGGGAGTAGTGGCCACAATCCGGCTTCGCCCCGCGTCTGTCCCAGCGCGATCAAGAACAGCCCAATCGCGACGCCGGAGATCAGCGCCTTGCCCGCGCCCGATGCGCCCCCAGTCGTGGCGATCCTCGTCTGGCGGCTCACCAGCACGATCGCGATGATGCCCAGCAGAATCCCCAAGAGCACCAGCCATCCCGGCCGCTCTCCTAGCGCGATCGACGTGATCACAGGAATCGCGACCGCGGCCACCGCGGTCGTCGGAGCGACGACCGACATGGTCCCGGTCGCCAAGGCGTAATACAAGAGCGCGACGCCGCTGCCTCCCGCCAGTCCGGCGGCGGCGCCCCACCAGAGATCCGCCGCTCGCGGCGCGGCCGCCGGCAGCAGCGGCAGCAGCAACGCCACCAGCACCAGACCGGCGCCCTGCGAGATGAAAACCACGGGGATAGCTCCGACGCGTCGCGTCACCATCCCGCCCGTGAAGTCCGCCGCCCCATAAAAGACGGCGGACAGGATGGCGAGGAGATAGGACACTACGCAGCCTTCGGTAGCGCGGGCACGACCTCCGTACCCAGCACCTCGATCGCACGCATGAGTTTCGCGTGGGGCAGGGACGTCACGTTCATCTGCAGCGTGATCCGCGAAATCCCGCCCAGCACGTCGTCATACCGCGCGATCTTCTCCGCCACCGTTTCCGGGTCGCCGATGAGCAGCGCCCCTTCAGGACGGCGCTGCGCGTCGAAGCTCGCTCGCGACATCGGCGCCCAACCGCGCTCCTTCGCTACGCTCGCGATCGCCGCGGCGTAGCCTGGAAAGAAGTCGTTCGCTGCTTCCTCGGTGCTCGCGGCGACGTAGCCGAGGGCATGCACGCCAACCGTGAGCTGCTCCGGGACGTGCCCCGCCTGACGGCCGGCTGCCCGGTAGAGATCGACGAGCGGCCGGAACCGCTCCGGCTGACCGCCGATGATCGCCACCATGAGCGGCAATCCCAGCGTCCCGGCGCGCACGAACGACTGTGGTGTCCCGCCGACGCCGATCCACATCGGAAGCGGGTTCTGAACGGGCCGAGGGTATACCCCCTGGCCGCTCAGCGCCGGCCGGAATCGGCCAGTCCAATGCACGCGCTCGTTCTCGCGGATCTTGAGCAACAGATCGAGTTTCTCGGCAAACAGCGCGTCGTAATCCTCGAGCCGGTAGCCGAACAGTGGAAACGCTTCGATGGAAGACCCACGCCCCAGGACCATCTCGGCGCGGCCTTGGGAAAGCAGATCGAGCGTCGCGAACTCCTGGAACACCCGGACCGGGTCGGCGGCGCTCAGAACGGTCACCGCGCTGGTGAGGCGAATCCGGCGCGTGCGCGCCGCCGCCGCGGCCAGAATCATCGCCGGGGCGGAGTCGAGGTAATCCTTGCGGTGGTGCTCGCCGATGCCGAAGACGTCCAGTCCGACCTGATCGGCGTGCTCGATCTGTTCGACCAGCTCGCGCACGCGGTCCGATGGATTCAGTGCGCGGCTCTCCTCGAGGTAGGCGGCTGCGAAACTATCGATTCCAACCTGCACATCCCTCACGCTCCAATCGAAAATGTGACCGGCTAACGCCGGGTTGGTCGTTCTCCCTGCATCAGCTCCCGGCCCCAGCGCTCGATGGCCTGGGCCAGCTCGCCGAACGCCCGGCCGGTGCGCGTCAGCTCATAGTTCACGCGCACCGGGGGCCCTACCTCCACGTGCCGCCGCAGCAGCCCGCGGGCTTCCAACACCTTGAGCCGGGCCGAGAGCACCTTGTCGCCGGGCCCCTTGGCCCGGTCCGAGAGCTCGCTGAACCGCAGCGGCCCCTCCTGCAGCACGTTGAGAATCAACGCGTTCCACCGGCTGCTGAGGATGTCGAGGGCCGTTTGAAACGTCTGGCACTGGGAGTCGACCGATTTCCGCATGTCGCCAATATACTGGTGTTACTTCCCAACGGAAAGCTACTTGACAATCGGCAGGAACATGGGAATAATGCTCTCTGTTAGAAAGTAGCACTCCAACAGAAAGCTGAGAGGTATGCTATGGCATTTGGTCTCCTCATCCTGCGCCTCGTGGTCGGGCTGACGCTCGCGGCGCACGGCGCGCAGAAGCTGTTCGGCTGGTTCGGCGGCTATGGTCTGAAGGGAACGGGCGGCTTCCTCGAGCAGCTCGGCTTCTTCCCCGGCCGCCGGAACGCCCTGATGGCAGGGCTCGCGGAAGCCACGGGCGGGTTGCTGCTCGCCGTTGGTCTGGCGACGCCCATCGCTGCGGCCCTGATCCTCAGCGTGATGCTGGTTGCGATCGTGAGCGTGCATCTAAAGAACGGATTCTTCAACCACGCGCAGGGCTACGAGTACAACCTGCTGCTGGCCGTCGCGGCGCTGAGCCTGGTCTTCACCGGTGCCGGCCCGATCTCGCTCGACGCGGTGCTCGGCATTCAGGACGCGGGCCCCATCTGGGCCATCGTGGCCCTCGCCGTCGGTCTGGGCGGTGGGGCAGTGCAGCTCGCCGGCCGCCGCGCCCGGGCGCAGCAGGCGCAAAAGGCCAACTAACCCGGCGGCCTCTATCCGGCGGTGCAATGGTTCCATGTTCTTCTTAACGGTTTTGTCTCGGGAATTGTCACGCCACGTTACGTACCAGCGACGAAATCGTTACCGCCACAGGACCGTTTGCGGGTTACGGTTCTGGGCGTCCATGGGCCCACTTCATCGCGTGCTCGTCGTCGACGCCGAACCTGCCTCCAACGCGCTCGTCACCTATCACCTGGCCGGCGCGGGATACGGCGTGACCACAGAAGCCGATGGAACACGGGCGATCGAAACGGCGCGGGCCGAAGGGCCCGAGCTGGTGGTGCTCGATGCAGAACTTCCCGACGTCTCGGGCTACGATGTGTTGAGCGAGCTGCGACGCGGTGAAGAGACGCGGGAGATCGGGGTACTGCTCCTGACCGGACGTCGCCAGGCCGAGCTCATCAAAGGCTTCACCCTTGGCGCCGACGATTGCATCACGAAGCCGTTCGCCCCGGAAGAGCTGCTCTTGCGCGTGCGCGCGATCTTGCGGCGTCTCGCCGGGCCGGCGTTGCAGCCGCGCGGCCGGCTCACGGCGGGACCGATCATGCTCGACGAGAAGACGCACGACGTCGCGGTCGACGGCGTCGCGGTCGCGTTGACGGCGACGGAATTTCGCTTGCTCTCCGCCCTCCTCAAGCAACCCGGACGCGTCCAGAGCCGCGCGCAGCTGCTCGAGAAGGTCTGGCGCTCGACCGCCGGCGTTCGCACGCGGACGATGGACATGCACGTCCAGCGGCTGCGGCGGAAACTGGGCGACCATGGAGCGTGCATCGAGACCGTGCGCGGCGCAGGGTACCGGTTGCGCCGCGCGCACGGGGTGCCGCGCTAAGCTAGATTTTCCGGATGTTCCCCTACAAGGACGAGAATCCGACCGAGCGGCCGGCCGTCATCACCGCTGCCATCATCATCGCCAACGTCCTCGCCTTCATTCTGGTGCAGGGAGCGGGGGCGCAGGGGCCGTTGGCTCGGTCGGTGTGCGAGCTCGGGCTGATTCCCGGAGAGGTCCTGCAGAGTGTCAAGCCGGGCAGCGGGATCGCCCTCGCCCCGGGGGTCGCGTGCCTGGTCGGCACCGCGCCGAAGTATTGGACCGTGCTCACGTCGATGTTCATGCACGGCAGCTGGCTGCACCTGATCGGCAACATGGTGTTCCTGTGGGTCTTCGGAAACAACATCGAGGACGTGATGGGCCACGGGAAGTTTGTGATCTTCTATTTGCTGTGTGGAATCGCTGCGGCCGCCACGCAAACGTTCGTCAGCCCGCACTCCATCGTACCGATGATCGGGGCGTCGGGAGCGATCAGCGGTGTCCTCGGCGCGTATGTCCTGCTCTATCCCAACGTGCGCGTCCACACGCTGATCATCTTGCCGATTTACATCACCACCGTGGCGTTGCCTGCCTGGGTGATGCTGGGCTACTGGATCCTGATCCAGGTGCTCAGCGGTGTGTTCAGCCTGAGCGAGATCGAAAAGGGAGGCGTGGCATTCTTCGCGCACATCGGCGGCTTCATCACGGGACTCGTCCTCGTGAAGCTGTTCGCGTCGGAGGATGTGCTGCGACGCCGGCCGCTGCAGCCTGCGGGGTACTACTTGAGGAGCTAGGAGCCTGGAGTCGGGATCCTGGGTCCCGATTCCTGACTCCCGGCTCCTAGCCTTCCGCGTGATGCTTGATGGACTTCCCCTCCACCAAGAAGACCACGTCCTCAGCAATGTTGGTGGCCAGGTCCGCCACCCGCTCGAGGTTTCGGCTCACCAGGAATAATTCCATCGCGGTCCCGATGATGTGCGGGTCCTCCATCATGTGCGTGAGCAGAATCCGGAACATCGATTGATGCAGCGCGTCGACGCTGTCGTCGCGGCGGCAGATCGCTCGGCCGGCCTGGGCGTCACCGCGCACGAACGCGTCCAGCGCGTCCGCGAGCATGGTGCGTGCCTGGCGTGCCATCTCCAGAAGCTCGGGCTCGGGCACGATGGGACGGGCGGCCAGTAACCGCTCCGCCGACTGCGCGATGTTGACAGCGTGATCGCCGACGCGCTCCAGGTCGTTGGAGATCTTCATCGCGGCGGTGAGGAAGCGCAGATCGCGCGCCATCGGCTGCTGCGTCGCGAGCAGCCGGATGACCGTTTCCTCGACTTCGAGCTCGAGCTGGTCGACCTCCCGGTCGCCGGCGATCACCTCGCGAGCCTTTTCGCCGTCGCGCTGCAGGACGGCTTCTACCGCGGCGGCGAGCGCGGCCTGCGCTTCGCCCGACATGTTGAGCAGGGCGACCTTGAGCTCCGACAGCTCGTCGTGGAAGTGGCGATGACTCGTGGCCTGTGCGTTCATCCGAACCTTCCCGTGATATAGGCTTCCGTCCGCTCGTCGGTGGGCCGCGTGAAGACCTGCTGCGTCGTCCCGAACTCGACGAGATGTCCGACGTAGAAGAACCCCGTGTAATCCGACACGCGGGCTGCCTGCTGCATGTTATGCGTCACAATGACGATTGTATACGTGCGCTTCAACTCCACGAGCAGCTCTTCGATGCGTTGGGTCGCGATCGGATCGAGCGCCGAGCAGGGCTCGTCCATGAGCAACACCTCGGGCTCGTTCGCGAGCGCCCGCGCGATGCACAGGCGCTGTTGCTGGCCGCCCGACAGCGCGGTACCCGGTTCCCGTAAGCGGTTGGAGACTTCGTCCCACAACGCCGCCTGCCGCAACGCGCGCTCGACGCGGTCGGGCAGGTCCCGCGTGGCGACGAGCGCGTTTAGCCGCGGCCCGTACGCGACGTTGTCGTAGACCGGTTTCGGGAACGGATTGGGTCGCTGGAAGACCATCCCGATCCGGCGCCGCAGCGACACCACGTCCATCCCCGGTGCGAAGATCGATCCCCCATCGAGCAGGATGTCACCGGTGTGTCGTGCGCCGGGCGTGAGATCGTGCAGGCGGTTGATCGAACGCAAGAACGTCGTCTTGCCACAGCCCGATGGACCGATCAGCGCGGTGATCGCGTTGCGCGGAATCGCGATCGCGATATCGAACAGCGCCTGCGTGGGTCCGTACCAAAAGCTGTAATCTCTGGACTGCAAAACCGACGACAGGACGGAAGGACGGACGGTGGGAACGTTGGGCGT
>JBKPDZ010000032.1:0-10798 GCA_046728135.1 Gemmatimonadota bacterium
ATTCCGTGGCATGACGAAGTCACCTGAGCGGCGCCAGGTCGTCCGCTACGCGTTCTACAAGCTCGATCCCGCGTGGAGACGGCTCACCGCCGAGCGGCAAGCCTCCGCGAAAATCGAGTTCGGCGAGACCCTCGAGCGCTATCACGGTCGTCTGCTCCTGCGGCCCTATGGCCTGGTGGGCATCCGCGGCGACTGTGACTTTTTGCTGTGGCAAGTGGCTGAAGACCTGGATGCGCTCGTCGAGCTCCAGACCGCGCTGAACCGCACCGACCTGGGCGCCTATCTGTCGATTCCGTACAGCTATCTCGCGATGACACGGCGCTCGATCTACGAGTTCCCCGCCATCACCGATCAAGCGCACGAACAGCGCCTCGTCATTCGCCCGAGTGCGGCGAAGTACCTCTTTGTTTATCCGTTCATCAAAACGAGGGCCTGGTACGCGTTGCCGAAGCCCGAACGGCAGCGGATGATGGACGAGCACGTCTCGATCGGCCGCAAATACCCGACGATTCGACTCAACACGACCTACTCCTATGGACTCGACGATCAGGAATTCATCGTCGCGTTCGAGGGCGACAATCCCGGCGAATTTCTCGATCTGGTGATGGAGCTGCGCGAAAGCGAAGCGTCATCGTACACCTTGCGCGATACGCCGACATTCACCTGCGTCCAAATGTCGCTGTGGGACATGCTCGACACCCTTGGCGGCGCGGGCTCGGCGCAAGCCGTGGCGCGGCGTCCCACGCGCGCCGACGGCTTCACGCCGGTGGCCAACCTCTCCGAGCTGCCGCCGGGAACCGCGAAGCGCGTCTATGCGGCCAACGAGGCGGTCGCGCTGTTCAACGTGAACGGCAGCGTGTACGCGATCGCGAACCGCTGCACGCACGCCCGCGCCAGCTTGTCCGAAGGGACCGTCGATCCCGCGCGGTGCGCGGTCACGTGCCCCTGGCACGAGGGAGTCTTCTCGCTCGAGACCGGTCACGTGCTCGGCGGTCCTCCCGTACACCCGGTGGCCGCATACCAGGTGAAACTGGACGGGGACACCATCCTGATCGCCCACGAGGGGGGGGCTCGGGAAGCTGCGATTTCTTAAGGCGTGCCGTCGGGAGCGCACCGACGTCACTCCGGTGTGGTTCATGCGGCAAGCGGGGCGATACATGCCGCAGTATCGCAAGCTTCGTCGGCGTCATTCCATCCTCGACCTGTGCCATAACCCCGACCTCGCCGCCGCCGTCACGCTCCAACCGGTGGAGCGGCTTGGCGTCGACGCCGCCATCATCTTCGCCGATATCCTCCTCCCCTTCGAGCCGCTGCGTCTCGGCTTGAGCTTTGCCGCGGGGGAAGGCCCGCACATCGAGCGGCCGATTCGCGATGCAGCGGACGTCGAGCGCCTGTCGTCTTTCAACGTCGAGGCCGAGCTCGGGTTCGTGCTCGATGCGATCCGCTTGGCGCGCCGCGCGCTGCCGGCCGACGTGCCGCTCATCGGCTTCGCCGGCGCGCCGTTCACCTTGGCGAGTTATGCGATCGAAGGTGGGGCGAGTCGGACCTTCACGAGGACCAAGCAGCTCATGTATCAGGCCCCAGACACCTGGCACCTGCTCTTGAGCAAGCTCGCCCACCTCGTCGGCCACTACCTCGCCGCCCAGGCGCGGGCGGGCGCGCAGGCGCTGCAGCTGTTCGACAGCTGGGTCGGTTGCCTGTCGCCCGACGACTACCGCACCTACGCGCAGCCGCACAGCCGTAAGGCGCTGGCGCTCGCGCAGGAAGCCGGGGTGCCACTCATTCACTTCGGAACGGGCACGGCGACGTTCCTCGAGGACTTCGCCGCCGCCGGCGGTGATGTGATCAGCGTGGACTGGCGGATGCCGCTCGACGCGGCGTGGGCACGGATCGGCGATCGGGCTATCCAGGGCAACCTCGACCCCGCGGCGCTCCTGGCTCCTGCCGGCGAGCGCACGCGCCAGGTGCGCGACATCTTAGCGCGCGCACGCGGTCGCCCGGGTCACATCTTCAATCTCGGCCACGGCGTGCTCCCGGAGACGGATGTCGCGGCGGTGCGCGCGGTCGTGGAGCTCGTGCATGGCGGCTGACGCTCAGTCGATCGCCGTCCTCCTGATGGCCTACGGCGGACCGGGCAGTCTCGCCGAGGTCGAGCCGTATCTGTTCGATGTGCGCGGCGGCCGGGCGACCAAGCCGCAGCTGGTGGAGGAGATCCGCACGCGCTACGCGCGCATTGGCGGGCGCTCACCCATTCTGGAGCACACGCGCGCCCAGGCGGCAGGCGTGGGTCGCGCACTCGGGGAAGGATTTCGTACGTATGTGGGCATGCGTCATTGGCATCCGTACATCAGCGACACCGTCGCAGAGATCCGGCGGCAAGGACACAATCGTCTCGTCGGTGTGGTCATGGCTCCGCACTATTCGAGCATGTCCGTCGGGGCTTATGAGAAGAAGCTGATCGAAGCGATCAAGGGCGGAAAGCCGATCGAAACCGCGCTGGTGCGGAGCTGGTGGGATAACCCGAGGTTCATCGACGCAGTCGCCCAGAATGTCACGCAGGCCCTGCAGCGCTTCCCGAGACCCAAAGACGTGCAGGTGGTCTTCACGGCACACAGTCTCCCGCAGAAGATTCTCGCCGCGGGGGATCCCTACACCGTAGAGCTCGGCACCAGCTGCGAAGCAGTCGCCCGGCGACTGCGGTTACCGGATTGGCACGTCGCCTATCAGAGCGCCGGCGCCACGCCAGACCCCTGGCTCGGCCCGGATGCCGGCGAGGTCATTACCGACCTGGCGCGAGCAGGGCGTAAGGGCGTGCTGCTCGTGCCGATCGGCTTCGTGTGTGATCACGTCGAGATCCTCTACGATATCGACATCGAGTACCAGGCGCTCGCCAAACGTGTCGGTGTTCAGCTCGAGCGGACAGCTTCACTCAATGACGGCCCGGAGTTGATCGCAGCTGTCGCCGACGTCGTCCGCGGCGCGGCAGCTGAGCGAGGGTGGGTGTGAAAGTCGTCGTCGTCGGTGCCGGAATTGCGGGACTTGCGGCCGCGTGGGAGCTGGCTCGCGTCGCGGGATGCGAAATCACCCTGCTCGAGAGCGAGCGCCGCGCTGGAGGGATCATCGCGACGGAGCAGGTGGATGGATTCATAGTGGAGGGTGGACCGGACGGCTTCCTCGCTGGTGAGCCGGAGCTTCCAGACCTTGCGAATGAGTTGGGTATCGGGGATCGGCTCGCAGGCCAGCTCGTGCGCGGGACATCGTTGTGGACCGGTAAGGAGCTCGCCCCAATCGACGAGGGGCGAGCCGCGGCTTTACTCGGTATCGAGGCTTCGAAGAATGACGTCGCGGCGGGCTTTCGAACCTTTGCCGGCGGCATGCAGGAACCAGTGACAGCGTTGAGCCAGCAGCTGGCCGGCGTCTTGCGATTCGCGCAAGGCGTGGCCGGGCTGGCGCACACGGGAAAGGGCTGGCGCGTAATGGTCACCGGCGGCTCGGCGCACGACGCGGACGCGGTGGTGCTCGCGCTCCCCGCGTACGCCGCCGGCAGGCTCCTGGAGGCCGTCGGCGTGACACACGCTCGCGCCCTCGCGCAGGTCGTCTACGTGCCGAGTATCACCGTGTCGCTGGCGTATCGGGCGGACCAGGTCATGAGGCCGTTGCATGGGGCAGGGTTTGTGGCGGATCCACAGCATGCGTCCGCACGCATTCGTGCCTGCACCTATTCCTCCAAGAAATTCCCCGGCCGCGCCCCCGACGGATACGTCCTGCTGCGCGCGTATCTCCCCTTGCTCGACGGCGATCCCGCGGGCCCAGCACACGCCCAGCTCGCCGAGATTCTGGGCATCCGCGGCGCGCCGCTGTGGTCCCGGGCGTTCTACTGGACGCGCGGATTACCTCGTTACCGCGCGCACCATCGTGCCTACCTCGACGAGGTTCGCCACCGGTTAACGCGCCTCCCGCCCATCGCCATCGCGGGCGCGGGGTACGATGGAGCCGGCGTGTCGGCGTGCGTTCGCTCGGGACGCGCCGCCGGGCGGCTCATCGCACAACTGAAGGCTCGTTGACGAGCGGAATCACCTCTTCGCCAAATCGCTCCATCTCCTCGAGCTGCGGGCTGAACTGCAGAAGCAATAGATCGACTCCCGCTTGCTCGAACTCACGGATGCGCTCGGCAATCTGCTGGGGCGTTCCCGTCAGCCCTGCCTTCAACCCGCGATTCGAAACCGAGTAATCCTCCAGGCTCACCCGCTGCTCGAGCTGGGTGTTGGCGAGCCACTGTTCGTAATTCGCGTATCCGGCCGCATTCTGACGGACGTCGGTGATCCGCGCGACCTCGCGACGGGCAGCGGCCTCGGTGGCGCGGCAGACGACGTAGCCGGCCACGCCATAGACCATTGGCTCGCGGCCATTCGCGTCGCGCAGCGCCTGCATGTCGGTGATCTTCGCCGCGATGCGCTCCGGCGGATCCCCATGCATGAGATATCCATCGCACGCGCCGGCAATCAGTGATTTCGCCGCGGGCGATTCCCCACCCGCATAGACCGTCGGCCGTGGCCGCTGGACCGGCTTGGGCTCGAGAATCGCATTCTCGACCCGGTAGTACGTGCCGGCAAAGCTGAAGCGCCGGTGCGACCACAGACCATCCACGACCGTCAGCCACTCTGCGGTGCGCGCGTAACGCGCGTCATGGGTGTCGAACTCGACGCCGTATTGCTTCGCTTCGTCGGCCCACCACGACGACACCACGTTGAGCGACAGCCGGCCGCCGGAGATGTGGTCGATGTTGGCCGCCTGCTTGGCCAGCAACGCGGGTGGGTGAAACGTGGGACGGACAGCCACCATCAGCTCGAGCCGGTCGGTCACGGCCGCGAGTGCGGCAGCGGTGGACCAGGCGTCGAGCGCCGGCGCGTCCGGGCCCTTGATGTCGTTGAGATTCAGCTCCGCGATCAGGGTGAGATCGAACCCCGCACGCTCGCTCGCGCGCGCGAGGCGGCGGACATAGGACCACTCCGCCTCCATATGCTCGTTCACCACGTTGCGCAGCCACCCGCCGAAGACCGGCAACCAATATCCGAAGCGCATCAGCGGGTCTCCTTTTCCAGAAAGTCGACGAGCCGCGCGAACGGATCGAATCCCACGACGCGTGGCGCGTCGGCGACGAAGTTGGACAGCGCATTGATGTCGTAGTAGTAGAGACGTCCGTCCCGCTCGTCGATCGCGTACTCGATACCCCCCACGGCGATGCCGCAGGCGGCCGCAATGCGTTCGACCTGCCGTGAGATCTCCGGTGCCGGTTCATAGCCCTCGACGCGCAGCCCATTGCGCGGCGCATCGACGGGGCAGGCACTGCGCACGAGTTCCGCCCCTTCCGTAGTCTGGCAGACGTCAGCCGGGCAGAGATTGAAAGTCTCGCCCGACGAGTACACGCGAATCGCATACAGAAAACGCCCGCCGAGTACTTCAACCCGCGTGATGCGGCCCTCTTCCGACGGGATGAATTCCTGGACCAGCGCGGTGTGATCAGGACCCAGCTCGAGGGAGCCGGTCGCCACCGCCGCTACGAGCTGCGCCGCGGTATCGAAGCGTTGCACGCCCGCGCCGCTCCCGCCGACGTTCGGCTTCACGACGACGGGAAACTCGAGCTCCGCGGCTGCCGCTGGTGCGTCGGCGGGATCATTGATGACGCGCGCGGGCGGGTAAGGCAGGCCGAGCTCGTGGAGGACTGAGAGCTGGAAGGCCTTCGATGTCTCGGCCTGAAAGGCCCGGGTCCCGTTGACGACTCGCACGCCACGGCGCTCCAGGTGTGCGAGAAAGTGTTGCGTGTAGAAGACCGCGTTCCCGTGTCCCCGCAGCCAGGCGGACGGACTCATCCGGTTGAACACCAGGTCGTACGGCGGCTGGTCCCCGGGATCGAAGCGATGTCGCTCGGCGTGCAGGCGGGTGTACGGCGTCCCGCGGCGGTCCAGCTCGGCGAAGAGCGGCGCGAACCAGTGGGGGTGCTCGTAGTAGATCCCGATCATATCGTCACCCCCGAGGCCAGTGACGCAGCCTCCGATGCCGCTCGTTCGATACGCTCGATGAGTGTCGGCTCGGGGACGCCCGTGCGGAACTGCGCGTCCATGCCGTAGACGCCGGTTGCCACCACGAGCGCGCCAACGCTGGCGAGTAACGGTCGCAGTCCGTGATCGACTGCCAGGAGGTGGCCGGGCCCACCACCGGTGGCAATCGGGATCGCCACTTTTCTGACGAGCGCATCCTGCGGCAGCAAATCGAAAAACACCTTGAGCAGTCCGCTGTATGTGGCTCGATAAACCGGCGTGCTCACAACGAGAATGCCGGCATCGAGCACGCCCTGAATGGCATCGTCCACCGCGTTGTCTGGTTTCCTGCCGAGCAGAGCGTCGGACGGCAGTTTGGCCAGGTCTATCAGCCGGGAAGGAGCCGCGCCCTGCCGCTCCAGGGCAGTGAGGGCGAGCTCGAGCAATGCGCGCGAGCGCGATGTGGTGCTGGGACTGCCTGACAACCCGATGACCGGTGCCGACACATGTGCCTCCTCAAAAGGGATCGGCCGCGACTCAAATCGTGGAGTCGCGGCCGATCATGGTGCGTTTCGGGCTTGGGGCGCTGGGGCGGTTGCCCCGTACTCTATCTCATGTCCCCCCGCATGCTGGCGCGCCAGATCGGCCGCTCTCACAACAACACATGGAGCGGCAAGCATGGCAGCGCATCAGCATGGTGACTGGCTTCATCGTGCGCGAAACCTAGATCAGGTCCCGGGCTTGTGCAACCACTGCAGCAACCGTGAGCCCGAACTCCTTGTAGATCCGCTGATACGGCGCCGACGCGCCGAACCGCTCAATGCCCATAATCACCCCGTTCTCGCTAACCCAGCGGTACCACGACTGTGGCGCCGCCGCCTCGACGGCAATGCGCGGCACGGCGGGGGGCAGCACCGACTCGCGGTAATCCTCCGACTGCTGCGCGAAATACTCGAGGCAGGGCATCGAGACCGCTCTCGGCCGTCGGCCATCGGCTTTCAGCTGCTCGTAGGCGCCAACGATCAGTTCCACCTCGGAACCGGTGGCCATCAGAACGATGTCCGGATTGGGGGAGTCGGCCAGCACGTACCCCCCTTTGTGCAGGCCGGCCGCGGGCGCGTACTTCGTGCGGTCCACCACGGCGACCTTCTGCCGCGTCAGGACGAGCGCCACGGGGCCGTTGCGATGTGCAATGGCTGCACGCCACGCCTCTACGACCTCGGTCGGATCTGACGGACGGATCACGGTCATGTTTGGGATGGCTCGTAGCGCGGCGAGCTGCTCGATGGGCTGATGCGTGGGACCGTCCTCGCCGAGTCCGATCGAGTCGTGGGTGAACACGTAAATCGGCCTGAGATGCGTCAACGCCGCCAGGCGAATCGATGGGCGCATATAATCGGAAAAGATGAGGAAGGTCCCGCCGAACGGGATGAAGCCGCCATGCAGCGCGATCCCGTTCAGAACGGCGCCCATCGCATGCTCTCGGACTCCAAAATGGAAGTTGCGGCCCGGTCCACCCCCCTTGATCTCCGTGTTATTCGAGCCGGTGAGATCCGCCGATCCGCCGATCAGCTCGGGAAGCTTTGCCGCGATGGCGTTGAGGACTTTGCCCGATGCCGCGCGCGTGGCCTGGGTGTCGGCGGGCCCGAAGTCCGGCAACGACGCATCCCAACCTTGCGGCACGCGGCCGTGCAGCCGCCGCTCGAGCTCGGCGGCGAGCTCCGCATGCGCGCCACGGTACGCTTCCCACTTCTTCTGCCAATCCGCCTCCAGCCGCTTGCCGCGATCTTTCGCACGACGCCATTGCTGCAGGGCGTCTTCCGGGACATAGAACGGCTCGAGCGACGGCCAGCCGAGATTCTGTTTCGTGGCCTTCACTTCATCGACGCCCAGTGGCGCCCCGTGCGCCTCCGCGGTGTCCTGCTTGTGCGGGCTCCCCCAGGCGATGTGCGTCCGCACCGTAATCAACGACGGCCGATCAGTCACCCGCTTTGCCTGACTGATCGCCGTATCGATTGCTTCGAGATCATTCCCGTCCTGAATGCGTTGGACATGCCAGCCGTAGGCTTCGAAGCGTTTTGCGGTATCGTCCGAAAACGTGAGATCGGTGGATCCGTCGATGGTGATGTGATTGTCGTCGTAAAACCCGATCAGCTTGCCGAGCTGCAGGTGACCGGCCAGCGAGCAGGCTTCGTGCGAGACGCCTTCCATCAGGTCGCCGTCCGACGCGAGGAAATACGTGTGGTGGTCGATGATCGCGTGGCCGGGGCGGTTGAACCGCGCGGCGAGCTGCGCTTCGGCGATGGCCATGCCGACCGCGTTGCCAACGCCCTGGCCCAGCGGTCCCGTCGTCGCCTCGACGCCCGGCGTGACACCGTGCTCGCAGTGTCCGGGCGTGCGGCTGCCCCATTGCCGGAACTGTTTGATCTCATCGAGCGTGAGATCGTAGCCGGTGAGATAGAGCACGCTGTACAGCAGCATGCAGGCGTGCCCCGCCGACAAGACGAACCGATCGCGATCCTGCCAGTCAGGATTTGCGGGGTTGTATCGGAGGTGCCGCTGCCACAGCACGTAGGCGAGCGGCGCCAGCGCCATCGGTGTGCCCGGATGGCCCGAATCGGCCTGCTGCACGGCATCCATCGCGAGCGCGCGGATCGTGTTGATGCAGAGTTGATCGAGGCTGCCGGCGCGCTCCACGCGAGTGGCGGTTTCGGTCACAGCAATCCGGACTTGGCGGCCTGCCAGAGCTTGGTCAGACGATCGAAGCCGTCCACGAGCAGCTCGACTTGCTGCGGGGAGGGTGTTGCCTGTGCGGCGATCTTCAGTTCCTCGACCAGCCTCGGCATTTCTTTCCGCCCCTGCTTCGCGCTTTCCGTTCCGATCTGCGTCAACAGATCCAGGATCTTCTGCCGCGCGGCGGCGTCCTTGGGGACTTGCCACAGATACTCGGCCGTCTGTTTCCCGTCGGTACACATCTGACCGAGCGCGTCCATGAGCGGTTGCCGCGAAGGACGGCGAGCTTTGGGATCGTTCATTGGAGTCAGAAATCTAATACCCACGCATTGCAGACCCTACCCTTCGCCTCTAGCTTGCGAGTCCGATGATCCTCATCCTGCTACCGATAATGCTGCAGACTGTCCCCGCCGATTCCGGCGAAGTGCATCTGCGCAATATCCGCCAGCTCACCTTCGGCGGGCAGAATGCCGAGGCGTATTTCTCGCGCTCGGGACGCCAGATCATCTTCCAGCGGCAGGAAGCGGAGTCCGGATGTGATCAGCAGTTCATCATGAACGTGGACGGGACCGGGCGGCATCGCGTCTCGAGCGGCAAGGGCCGCACGACGTGCGGCTATTTCTTCGACGGCGACCGCCGAATCTTCTATGCCACGACCGAGCATGCCGGTGCGGCGTGCCCGCCGCGTCCCGACTATTCCAAAGGCTATGTCTGGGCGTTGTACAACTACGACATTTACGTCGCGACCGCCGACGGCCGGGGAGCACGTCGTATCACCGCGAACCCCGGGTATGACGCCGAGGGCACGCTTTCACCCGACGGCAAGACGATCGTCTTCACGTCGCTGCGCAACGGCGACCTGGACATCTACACGATGGACGTGAATGGCGGGCACGTAACTCAACTCACGCACACGCTCGGCTACGACGGTGGGCCGTTCTTTTCTCCCGATGGAAAGCAGATCGTGTACCGGGCATATCATCCGCAGACCGCCGCCGACTCATCGGATTATCGTGCCCTCATTGCGCAAAATCTGGTGCGGCCGGTGCGCATGGACATCTGGGTGATGGACGCCGACGGGTCGCATCAGCGCCAGGTTACGAATCTCGGCGGCGCGAGCTTCGCGCCGTATTTCCACCCGGACGGCAAACGCATCATCTTCGCATCGAACTACAAGAACCCGCGCTCGCGCAATTTCGATCTCTATCTCGTCAACACCGACGGCTCGGGGGGGGGCCTCGAGCAGATCACGACCAACATCGAATTCGACGCGTTCCCGATGTTCTCGCCCGACGGCACGAAGCTCGTCTGGGCGTCGAACCGCAATGGGAAGGTCCAGGGAGAGACGAACATTTTCATCGCTGATTGGGTAGAGAAGCCGTGACCGTCCCTCGTCCTGCGAAGCCTCCACAACCTGCACCAACCTCGACCACACCTCCAGCACCTCCGCGGGCGAAGACCGCGAAAGAAGAGGCGATCGCCTGGCTGAAGGCGATCGGGACGGCCCTGCTGATCTGGATCGTGCTGCGCTCGTTCCTGGTGGAAGCGTTCCGGATTCCCTCGGCGAGCATGGAAAACACCCTCCTCGTCGGCGACTTCCTGTTCGTCAACAAGGCGGTGTTCGGCGGCGAGCTCGAGATTCCGCTCATCAGCATTCACTGTTGCCGGCTTCCCGCGTTCGGGACGCCGCACCGCGATGACGTGATCGTGTTCCGGTCGGTCGAAGACTCCACGCCCGATCTCAACATCGTGAAACGCCTGATCGGCATGCCCGGCGACACGTTGCAGATGGTCCACGACACCGTGATCCGCAACGGCCAGCGCCTGGACGAGCCGTATGCGTTGCACACGGCGCTGACCCCTCCCGACGATCAGCAGTACCGTGGCCAGGTCAGAGCCCTGCAGCTCCCGCAGTACATCGGCCGGGATCCCGATCACTACCACCCCACCACGCACGACTGGGGGCCCATCGTCGTACCGCCACAACACTATTGGGTCATGGGAGACAACCGCGACGAGTCCTACGA
>JBKPDZ010000033.1:0-28178 GCA_046728135.1 Gemmatimonadota bacterium
GGGCGGGGGCGAGCCGCGCGAGCTCCGCCGGCGCGCGGTCGTAGCGCGCGAGGGGCGCGATGCGGCTCGCGGCGCCGGCGACGAGCGCCCAGCCATCCCCCGTGAGCACGTCGGCGCCGGACTTGGCGCCCCAGTGGACCAGCGCCTCGCGCTCCGGTTCGCTGATGTCTTCGATGAGCACGACGAGAGGCTGGATGCCGGTGGCGGCGAACCAGGCCGGCTGCGCTTCCCAGCCGCGGGCCGCGAGCGCCGCGCGCACCGCTTCCGGTGTCTGCGCGGCGAGCGCGGTGACCTTCACCGGAGCGCCTGCACCACCTGCAGACGTGCCGCGCGGAGCGCTGGGAAAAACCCGCCGACGATTCCCATCACGACCGCGAAGATCAGGCCGAGCAGCAGCAGCGCCGGAGTCACGCGGAAGCTGAACGCAATCTCGCTGAAGCTCGACCAGTTCGTCGTGCTCGTCACGATGCCGTTCAGCGGCAGCGCGAACAGGCATCCCAGCAAGCCTCCGATCACCGCGATGAAGGCCGACTCGGCGAGGAAGCTCACGAGCACGGTCCAGGGCCTGAAGCCGAGTGTGAGGAGCACGCCGATTTCCGGCGCGCGCGACGCGATGGCGGCGTACATCGTGTTAATGGCCCCGAAGACCGCGCCCACCGCCATGATCGCGGTGATCATCACCGCGAGAAAGCTGAGAATGCGGCCCAGGAGCTGCGACTGTTGGGCGTAGAACTCCGATTCGCGATGCACGTCGACCGTCATGCGCTTGTCGCCCTGTAGCGCGCGCTGCGTGTCCTCGAACGACGCCGGGTCTTTCAGCCGGAAGCTGATCGACTGGAACACCTCGCCGCGGAACACCGGCATGAACTGCTCGTTCTCGCCCCAGATCTCCGACTCGAACGCCGAGCCCGCGGCGGTGAAGTGGCACGTCACCGTCCAGTCTCGGCCCGCGAAATGCAGCGTCTGACCGATGCCGGTGTGCGGGAAGCGTTTGGTCAACCGGCCGCCGACGCAGATTTCGGGGCGGCCCGAGGTCGGCTTCTGACCTTCGGTGATCGCGACGTTGTTGCGCACCTGCCAGGCCTGGTCGCTGATGCCCCGCACGACGACGTTGGCGATCTGGGTCGTGTCGAACGACTTCGCCAGGGGAATGAGAACGTAGACTTCGGGCGAGACGAGCGGCCGGCCGTCGGCGCCCGTCGCGACGTGCGGATCGGCGGCAACCATGCTCGCGACGTCTCGGCCGAGCCCGCTGGACAGCTCCGAATCTGCGCCCTTGCGGAGAATGATGACGTTCTTGGCGGAGCCGGTCTTGGCCAGCGCGGCGCCGAAGCCGTTCGCCAGCGCGAGCATCCCGATGAATACCGCCACGACCAAACCGACGCCGAGCGCCGTCAGCGCTGTGGACACGGGCCGGCGGACGACGCTCCGCACGTTGTAGACGATGGGAATCATTCGACGTGCCGCAGCGCCTGCACCACCGGGAGCCGCGCGGCGCGCAGCGCGGGCACCAGGCCGCTCGCCAGCATCAGGCCGAGGGCGACGAGCGCGCCGACCACGAGGGTGCTCGTCGCGACCTTGAATCCGGGCAGGAAACCGGCGCCGTTGAAGTTCATGGCCGGATAGAGCAGCGTCGCCCCGCCAAGTCCGATGGCCGCTCCCGTGAGCGCCATGGCGCCCGCCTCGACCATGATGAGGGTGAACAGCAGGCGGTCGGAGAAGCCGACCGTCTTGAGCACGGCGATTTCGCCGGTGCGCTCCCGCGCGCTCATCATCATCGCGTTGGCGGTGACCAGGAGAATCGCGAACACGACGGCCAGGCCGATCGTGCTCATCAGGAAGCTCACGTTGCCCCACATCGTCGCGAAGCTCGCCTGAAACTCCTTCTCGGTGCCGGTCTTGGTCGGCGCGCTCGAGTTGCGGAACATGTCATCGATGGACTTGGCGATCTGCGGCGCGTGCGCCGGGTCGTCGATCTCCACGATGTACCAGCCCGCGATACCGGCCCGGCCGATCCGTTCGTCGAAATACTCGTGATGGAAGACGAGGGCGTCGTCGCCGAGCGACGGATCACTCGGGGTGTAGACCGCGTCCACAGTGAACGTCCACTCGCCCGGGAAGATCGTGCCCTGCAGGGTTACGTTCTGCCCGACCTTCCAGCCGAACTGCCGCAGCAGCCGCTTGCCGATCAGCGCGCCGGTGCGGTCCCGCAGGAACGCCGCTCTCTGGTCGTCCGGAATGATGAACTCGGGATACATCTTGAGGTACGACTCCGCGTCGACCGCGAAATTCGCAAAGAAGGTCTTGCCGTCGCCATAGCGGCCGCCGAACCAGTTGGCCCAGGACAGCCCCGTCACGCCCGGCAACGCCTTGATGCGGTTGCCGTATGCGAGCGGCAGCACGAATACGATCCCCGTGGCGTTCGTCGTGACCAGCCGGCGCGCGCCCCCGAGCTGCGCCGTCGCGGCGAGCGTCGTCGTGACGCTGCGCAGCGACGCGAAGAGGAACAGCGCCAGCGCGACGCTCAGGATCGTCAGAACCGTCCGCAGCTTGTGGCGGCCGAGGTTCGCGAGGACCAGCCGGAAGTATTTCACCGGACTCCTGCGGTCGCGGCGACGCGCGGTTTCTCAATGAGGTCGCCCTTCTCCAGATGCAACGTCATCTTCGCACGCTCGGCCGCGTGCGCGTCGTGCGTCACGATGATGATCGCCTTGTTGAACTCGCTGTTCAGGCGCTGGAGCAGGGCCAGCACTTCCTGCGAGCTCTTGGCGTCGAGCTGGCCGGTGGGCTCGTCGAGCAGCATGACGGTGGGATCGGCGACGATCGCACGCGCAATGGCGGTACGCTGCTCCTGGCCGCCGGACAATTGGCGCGGATAGTGATCGGCCCGATCACCCAGGCCGACAACATCCAAGGCGAGTTTCACGCGTTCAGTGCGCTCCTTGGCCGACAGGCGCGTGAGCAACAGCGGCAGCTCGACGTTCTGATAGGCGGTGAGCACCGGCAGCAGATTGAACGACTGGAACACGAAGCCGATGTTGCGCGCGCGCCAGGCCGCGAGCTGGCTGGGGGACATTTCACTGACCGGAGCGCCGGCTACCCGCACGGTGCCACGCGTCGGCTTGTCGAGGCCGGCGATCAGATTGAGGAGCGTCGACTTGCCCGACCCGGACGGCCCCATGAGCGCGGTGAAACTGCCCGCCTCGATGTCGAGCGTCAGGCCGGTGAACACGTCGATCCGCTGCTCTTCACGTTGAAACGACTTGTAGACGTCGCGAATCTCGACGAGTGCCATGAATATCCTGGGAATCTGGTGATTTGGTTCGTCAACAGTAGGGGCGCAGCATGCTGCGCCCCTACATAAAAATGATTATCGCGCCCGAATTACTGAGTGGTTTTTACGCGTTGTCCCTCTCGGGGAGTTTCAACACCACCCACCAGCAGTTGTTCGCCACCCGACAGGCCGGAACGAATCTCGCGGAAGTTACCGCTGACCGGACCTGCGTCAACGTCACGACTTTGTAACCGTCCGTCACGGACGATCCACACCACGTCGCGGCCGTTCTCGGAGCGGACGGCCTCGGCGGGTACGATGATGCGCGGGCGCTCGACCGGTTGGGCACCGCCCGTCGCGGCGGCCCGCGGCGCTTGGAGAAACTCGACTTTCGCCCCCATCTCGGTGAGAATGCGCGGGTCAGTGTCGAGGATCGACACCTTCACCTGCACGGTGGCGCGCTGGCGGTCCGCCGTCGGGATGATCTGCCGCACCGCGCCGCGGAACGCGGTGTCGGGATAGGCGTCGAGCGTGATGCGGGCTTGCTGACCATTCTGCACGCGCGCGATGTACGCTTCGTTGACGTCCACCTCGACCTCGAGGGTTGCGAGGTCGGCCATCGTCACGACCGCGCCCCGCGTCAGCCCGCCGCCCACCGACGGCGCGACGACTTCCCCGACCTCCGCTTCCTTGCGCAGCACCGTGCCGCTGAAGGGCGCGCGGATGTACGTGTTTTCGAGATTCGCCTGAGCTACTCGGAGCGCTGCCGCCGCCGCATCGACCCGTGCCGACTGTGCGCCGAAGCGCGCCTCCGCCTGACGCGCGCGGCTGTCTGCGTTCTCGACGTCCTGGGGTGACACGAGATTGGGATTCTGCGCGTGGATGTCCCGCACCCGCACATAATCGCGCTGCATCTGGTCGCGATCGGACTGCGCCTCGATTAACGTCGCCTTCGCGCTCGCCAGACCCGCCTCGGCCTGCCCGACCGCCGCGGCGTAGTCGGCGTTGTCGAGGCGCGCGATGATATCGCCCTTCTGCACGCGGGACCCTTCACTGACGTTGAGCTGCGCGAGGCGACCGGGAATCTTTGCGGAGACAGCGGCTTTCGTGCGCGCGACGACATAGCCGTTCGCCACGACCGCGACAGAGCCCGAAGCACCCGTCCCTCGTCCCCCGTCCGCCGTCGTCGTCAAGACCGTCACCACCTGCACCGGCACACCTCCCCCGCGCCGGCCGATCATCACGACCGCGGCGATGATGACCACGGCGGCGGCCACCAGCCACAAGACACGACCCAGCGCCCGCTTGACCGCAGGCGGTGGGTCGTCGCGATTGATCCGAAGCTTGGAAAGGTCGGCGGCGGGAGGAGCGCTCACGCCCCGGCGGGCTCAGGCGGCGGATTGCGCAGGATGCCGCCACTGGCGCGCTGCTGCGCTTTCTCCGTGTCTGCAGCTTCGCCTTCCTCCGTGCGCTGCGGCGGGGGAGGCGGCACGTACGGCGGGAGCGACCGGCCGGCGACCACCAGCTCGACCTGCTCGCGCTCCAGCGTCTCGCGCTCCAGCAACGCGGCCGCCAGGCGATCGAGTGCGGCGCGGCGCTCGGTGAGGATGCGCGTGGCATCGCTGTAGGCGCGCGTGAGGATGTTCCTCACTTCCTCATCCACGATCTGCGCCGTGCGGTCGGAGATCTCGCGCCGCTGCACGACTTCGCGACCGAGGAAGATTTCCTGCTCGCGGTCGCCGACCGCGATGGGACCGATCACCGCGCTCATGCCGAACTGCGTCACCATGCGCCGGGCGATGTTGGTCGCCTGCTGAATGTCCTGCGCCGCGCCGGTCGTCACCTTCTCGGGCCCGAACACCAGCTCCTCGGCCACGCGGCCGCCGTAGGCCATCGCGAGCCGCGACTCGATCGAGCGCTTGGTGTACTTGTGCAGCTCTTCTTCCGGCAGATAGGCGGTGAGACCCAGCGCGCGCCCACGCGGAATGATCGTGACCTTGTGCAGCGGATCGGCATCGGGCACGGTGAGCCCCACCAGCGCATGCCCCGCCTCGTGATAGGCGACGAGCCGCCGCTCTTCATCGGACAGCACGCGACTCTTCCGCTCGAGGCCCAGCATCACTTTGTCTTTTGCGTCCTCGAAGTCGGCCATGTCCACCTGCGCCTTGTTGCGGCGCGCGGCGAGCAGCGCGGCTTCGTTGACGATGTTGGCCAGCTCCGCGCCGGCGAGGCCGGGGGTGCCGCGGGCAATGCGCTCGAGATTCACTCCCGTGGCCATCGGGATCTTGCGGACGTGCACGCGCAGGATCTGCTCGCGCCCCTTCAGGTCCGGCATGTCGACCACGATCTGGCGGTCGAAGCGCCCGGGCCGAAGCAGTGCGGGGTCGAGAATGTCGGGGCGGTTCGTGGCGGCGAGCAGGATGACGCCGTCGTTCGATTCGAAGCCGTCCATCTCGACCAGCAGCTGGTTCAGCGTCTGTTCGCGCTCATCGTGACCGCCACCCAAGCCGGCCCCGCGATGCCGCCCGACGGCATCGATCTCGTCGATGAAGATGATGCAGGGCGCGTGCGCCTTGCCTTGCTCGAACAGGTCGCGCACGCGCGAGGCGCCGACGCCGACGAACATTTCGACGAAGTCGGAGCCCGACATCGAGAAGAACGGCCGGCCCGCTTCCCCGGCGACCGCTTTGGCGAGCAGCGTCTTACCGGTTCCCGGCGGCCCGACGAGCAGTGCCCCCTTGGGCAACCGGCCGCCGAGGCGCTGGAACTTCTGCGGGTCCTTCAGGAAATCGATGATCTCCTCGAGCTCTTGCTTGGCCTCGTCGCACCCCGCCACGTCGGCGAACGTGACTTTCGGCGTGTCACCCGCGAGCAACTTTGCTTTCGACTTGCCGAACGCGAACGCGCGGTTCCCGCCCTGCTGCATCTGGCGCAGCATGAAGATCACGAGACCGAAGATGAGGATGTACGGCAGGAACGTGAGCAGCACGACGCCGAACGACTGGCCCGACTCGCGCGCGCGGACGTCCACGCCCTTGGTCGAGAGGTTCGCCGCGAACTTGTCGTCGGCCTCGAACGGGAGCAGCACGTTGAAGCGCTCGACCGTTTGGCGCTTCACCACGACCGGCCGCTGGAACGTGCCGCGCACCTTCTGTCGCTCGGCGATCTCGACCGAGGCGATGTTGCCGGAGTTGAGCTCGTCGTTGAACTGCGTGTAGGAGATTTCGGCTTCTTCGCGCCGGCGGCTCGAAGCGAGCTGCACCAGTGCGATCGTCCCGACGATGAGGAGCGCCCAGAACGAGAGCGTCCGCAGCATACGGGCCCAGTTGAATTCCCGCGGTGGCGGGGGAATGCGATTGGCCATCTACGTCAGACTCGCGATATAAGGAAGGTGCCGGAAGTTTTCCGCATGATCGAGGCCGTAGCCGACCAGGAACAGCGTCGGGGCGTCGAGTCCCACGAATTTCGCCTCCAGCTCCAAGTGTTTAGCGACATGTTTGTCCAACAACGCACAGATCTCCAAACTGCGCGGCTGCCGTTGCCGCAGCAGCGCAACCAGCTTGTTCAGCGTCTTGCCGGTATCGATGATGTCCTCGACCAGCAGGATGTGCTTCCCGGCGAGCTCGGTTTCCGGGTCATACACCAGCCGCACATTCCCGCTCGATACCGTGCCTTCACCGTAGCTCGATGCGACGATGAAATCGATTTGCAACGGCCGCTCGATCCGCCGCACCAGATCGCTCAGGAAGATGAAGCTCCCCTTGAGCAGACCCAGCACCAGAAGATCCCCATCGGGATAGGCGTCGGTGATTTCGCGTCCCAACGCCCGGACTCGCTCCGCGATCGTCTCCTCATCGAAGACGATGCGCTTGAGCTCACGTCCTCCGGTCTGCCTGAGCTGAGCCGTGTTCGGTAACATCCAACCTCACCGCTCGAGTTCCGGGCGCCGGCACGCCAGCCGCACCGCGACAGATGCCCGGCACCCAGAGGATCGTCGCTCCCCTACTGACTACGGGGTACCGCTGTCGCGCGCTGCGCGGCACCCGCGCTTCCATTAATAGACGTCGCAGCGGACGGTGGCCTACGCCACCCAGCGGCACCACCGAGTCGCCACGGGCGGGCGGGCGGACTTCCCAGCCGGCGCTATCCACCCACGTCGTCCAGGTCGCGCGGTCGATCCGGTCCGGGGCGGCGCCGGGTGACCACGTGATCTCAAATTCGCCAAACAGCGCCGACCCGCGCTCGCCGATCTGTGAGACCCGCTCGAGCGCGCAGCCCATTTCAGGACTCGCTCCCCCTGCGCGTCGCACGTGCAGCCGGTCGAAGGCCACTTCGGCCGTCCAACCCTCTCCCAGCCCCATCCGGCGGCCGGACGGCCGCGCCGCGAGCGCCACCAATCGCCGCGCTTTGACGGGGCCCAGG
Source organism: Gemmatimonadota bacterium (assembly GCA_046728135.1). Lineage (GTDB taxonomy): Bacteria > Gemmatimonadota > Gemmatimonadetes > Gemmatimonadales > GWC2-71-9 > 20CM-2-65-7. The sequence goes on from JBKPDZ010000033.1 coordinate 7,697, forward strand.
ACCAAGCCTGCTCTGCGGGCCGCCGCGCGCAAAAACGCGACGGACAATGCGTTATCATAGCCGCACACACTCGCGCGGGCAACGGTAAAGCCGTCTTTGTCCACGCTGAGGCCGAGGTCGGGGACCAAATCCAACACGCGGTCCCACGCGCGCCGGTCACGCGCCGCGTGCCGCCCCAGTGAGAGCAGATCGCGACGCAGCCGTGGCGTGGCGCCGAGTCGCTCATGCAGCAATGGAAGCAGCGTCGTCCGGAGCCAGGAGCGCAGGTGTCGCGGATCCCGGTTCGCGGGATCGTCGTACACCGGTAGTCCACGCGCGTCCGCGTACGCCGCGAGCTCGCGGCGCGAGAACGGCAAGAGCGGCCGCACCAAACCACCGCGCGAGCGGGCACTGATGCCCGCAAGTCCCGCGGGTGCGCTGCCGCGCAGCGCGCGCAGCAAAATAGTCTCGACCTGATCGTCCTGGTGATGCGCGGTAACGAGGTACGTCGCCCCGCGCCGCTTCTGCACGTCGCGCAGCCACGCGTACCGGGCGCGCCGGGACTCGGTCTCGGTGGCGTTGGGGCCGAGGTGCAGCTCGGCGAGCTCGAACGGCAACCCATAGCGGTCCGCCAAGCTGGCGACCGAGCGTGCGACCGTCCGACTGTCCGACGCGATGCCATGGTCCACGTGCGCCACGGCGAGCGTGAGACCGAGCTCCGCGCCCATGCCATGCAAGAGATCGAGCAACGCCACAGAGTCCGCGCCACCCGACACGGCGACGAGCGCTTCTCCTCCATCACGGAAGAGCCGCGCGTCCCGAACGTGGGCCAGCACGCGTGCCGGCAGCGAGTCAGCAGTGGCCATGTATCTTGAAGTATGCTTGAGCCCGACCCTACGTACCAACTCCTGCGCAATCTCACTTCTCCCGTGGTCGCGGTTACGTCGACGCGAGACGGCAAGGAGAACGGCATGATCTCCGATGCGGCCGTGCGCGCGTCGATCGTGCCCACCGTGCCGCGGCTGTCGGTCTATGTCCACAAGTTCAATTACAGCCACAACATGATCTATGAGACGGGCCGCTTCGCGATGCACCTGTTGCACACGAAGCAGTTTGACGTCGTGCGGCGCTTGGGGTTTTTTAGCGGCAGGGATCAGGACAAGCTGGCGGGGATCCCCCACCACACCGGCACGCTCGGTGTGCCCATTCTCGACGAGTGCTTCGCGCACTTCGAGTGCAGCGTGGTGAACGTCATGGATACGGGCAGCTCGACGTTATTCCTCGGCGATGTGGTCGCCGTGGGACGCGGCAAGGCCGCCGCGCTGGAGGCCAAAGGAGAGCTGCTGACGGCGACCTACTTTCGCACCAACATGCCGTCGCAATGGAGGACCGAGTACGAAGCGAAGCTGAAAGAAGCGCAGCAGGTGGCGGCGGAGATGTCGCGCAAGATTCAACCCGTCGTTTGGAAACCGAGGTGACTTATGCGCGCAATAGTCGCTGGTGTGCTGGGATGTCTCGCGGTCGGATGCGGGTCACCGGGTCCAGTGGCATTCCTGGATACCGACAAGACGGCGATCCGAGCCTCGATTGACAGTTTTACCGTCTACGTCGTACAGCGTCGTGATTCGATGGCTGCCGCGATGTACGCCGAGACCGCGACTTTTATGCCTCCCAATCAGCCCATGGTACAAGGCCGCACCGCCATCCGCGCGTGGATGAAGGCGTTTCCGCCAATCAGCCACTTCACCGGATCTCCGATCCAGATCGACGGGCGCGAGGATCTCGCATATGTGCGGGGCACGTACCAGCTGTCGTACGTAGCCGGCGGCATGGATCATGGGAAGTTCGTCGAGGTGAGGCGGCGCGACGACAATCGACGCTGGCTGATCATCGCCGACATCTTCAACTCGGACCTGCCGGCGACCACAACACCGTCGAGATAAGGCGTCAAACAAAAACGTCTAGCTGATGCGTCGAACGGAGACGTCTTCGTTCGACGTTGTTCCTAGACGTTCTTGTTAGACGCTTTTGCTCGACGTCTTTGTGTGTTTATAGCAGGGGTGGGATTCGAACCCACGACCCCGGCATTATGAGTGCCGTGCTCTCACCAGGCTGAGCTACCCTGCCACAACTCGTCGCTAGTTGACGCCGACTCTGCCCTGCACTGAAGCGATCAACTTGGCAGAATCGTAGCCGACGCCGTCCTTAAAAACAATCGTGGGGCTGCGAATCACCGACGGATCGGCCGTCAGATTGCCGTGCAGCACGACGAGGTCGGCCAGCTTCCCCGCTTCGACCGTCCCCAGGGTCTGCTGTACGCCGAGGATCTTCGCGCTATTCAGCGTCATGATCTGGATCGCTTGCGCCGGCGTGAACCCGGCTTCGATGAAGAGCTCGTAGTTGCGCTGATCGCCGTAACCCGCCAGTGCGCCGCCGATGCCCGTCGGGTCGACGCCCGCCGCGAGCAATCCGCCCGCGTCCACGAACGACCGCTCGAACGCCATCGCATTCTTGAACGCCGGGAGTGACACCCAGCCGGTGCCGCTCGAATCGATCTGCTGGCGCATCTTCATGTAGGCGTCGCGGACTTCGGGATCCATCGCCTGCAGCGTGCGCTCGTCCTTGGTCGGACGATTGGCCACGAACGGCTCGTACACCGCGAGGGTCGACGTCATCGAGACGTGATGCTGCACGAGCGCGCGAATCGTTGCCTGCCCCGCATCACCTTTGGGATCCGACGCACTGATCTGTGTCATCAGGTTGACGGGACAGATGTCCTGCTGCTTGCCGGTCGTGAAATCGGAGGCGGTGAGCATGCCGTGCTCGAGATTGTCGATGCCCAGCGCGACCGCCTCCTGAAAACTCACCGAGCACAGATGCCCCGTGACCTTGATGCCGCGCTTGTGGGCTTCCTGAATCGTCGCCCCCAGCTCCGCGCGGCGAATGTCGGTATACGCCTTGATCCACGTCGCGCCTTCCGACGCCCAGTAGTCCACGAACCGACGCGCCGCTTCCGGCGAATTGAGAATCGCCATCGCGCCGCCGCCGCGCTCACCGGTGATGTACGGCGCCGTCAGATGGATGCGCGGCCCGGGCGCGAGGCCGTGGTCGACCGCGTCCTTCAGGTTGATCTCGGCGTAGGGCGCGCGGCTCCCCGTCGTGCGGATCGTTGTGACACCGGACCCGAGGTAGAGCCGCGGTCCCGTGTAACCCATCTGCACGGCCCGCCCGCCGGCCGCGGTATAGAAGAGGTGGTCGTGCATCCCGATGATGCCGGGAATCACCGTCGAGCCACTCACGTCCAGGACGCGCGCGCCCGCCGGCACCTGCACCGATGCGGCTGGACCCACGGCGGCGATCCTCCCGGCACGAATCACGACCGTCTGATCGGTCTTCGGCGCGGCGCCGGTGCCGTCGAGGAGCAACACGTGCGTCAACGCGACCACAGACGTATCGACGGTGATGTACTCACGCACGCCGGCCGCGAAGGAATCGGGCCGCTGCGCGACCATGGTGAGCAGGAGGGTGAGCGCGTACATGAGAGGGTCCTCGCTAATTCACGGTGAAATGCATCATCATTCCGGTGGAGAGGTGCTCGGCGATGTGACAGTGCAGCATCCAATCACCGGGGTTCGCGGCATCGAGCAGAATATCTACCACCCCACCGGCGGGCACCAGCACGGTGTCCTTCCACGCGAGATTCTCGTTCGGAATCCCGTTGACCGCCAGGATGAGAAAGCGCTGGCCGTGCAGATGGATGGGGTGCTGCATGCCATGAAACGCGCGGCGCTCGTTGACCAGTCGAATCTTCACCGGCTGCCCACGCGGGAACTGCCACGTGATATCCATGTTCTCGCGCCCCGTCGCGGCGTCCTTCAAGACCCAGCGCACCTGCCGCCCCGTGGACGCCCAGTTCATCATAGGCATCGTCCCACCCCATTCGACCGGCGCAAAGTAGATCGAGTCGAGCTGCATCAAGCGCTCGGTGACGTATGACAATCCTTGCGTCTGGAGCGTGAGCACGAGCGTTTGGTCGGGTGGGCGGTGTAAGAAGGACTGTACGTCGGCGAGGGGCGGCGGAAGGCGGTGGAGGGCGGCGAAAGACTTCGCGAGATCGGGCGTCACCCGTTGTGAAGCGACTGTGACGACGCCAAGCGTATCGACGAGCGGCAAGAACCGGCCGAAGAGGTGGTCGAGTGCGATCACCTTGTTGACCAGAGCGACCTGCCCCGGCTTATCGAAGCGCACGTGCACGACGTAGCGCTCCGCCGGCGCGATCACGACGCTCTCCACCCACGCCTCGTGCTCGAACGGTCCCGCGTCGGTCGCCTCGACTTTCATGCGCGCTCCCGGGAACGACACATTCAGCGTGCGGGCGCTCGAGGCGTTCGTGAGGTAAAAGCGCACCACTTCACCGCGACGCACCGCCAGTCGATAACCTGGCTCACCGTTCACGAGAAACACGCTTCCAAACCGCCCCATCAGCGCGTGGGTCGGTGATTCCCGCCCCCACGGAATGAGGCCGGCGTCGCCGACCAGAAGATCCTGCAGCATCAGGATCTGTTCTCGATTCGCCGGAATCCTCGCGCCCGGCTGCCGCACGAGAATGTCGCCGTACAGGCCGAGCGCTTGTTGGATGTCTTCGCGAATGTGGGGATGGTACCAGTAAATCCCCGCATCCGGGAACCGAACCTTGTATGTGAACGCGTCGCTTACGCCTGCGACGCCGTCGAACGCGTTGTCCAGCCGGATGCCATGCCAATGAATGCTGGTCGAGTCTGGTAGGTGGTTCGTGAACCGCACCATGATCTCGGATCCACGCGAGACTTCGATCAGTGGTCCCGGATACTGCCCGTTGTAGCCGTACATCGTGTAGGTCTGCCCATTGATCGTGCGGCGCACGAGCTCGGCATCGAGATCGATGATGTCGCCGTCCTTGAGCCGAAGCACCTCGTTCGAGTCCGCGGTGGGAGGCGGCGCATCCGCAGCGGGAAGAAAGGGAGTCACATCAGGTCGCAGCGCCATCTCGGACGGCAGCATCGTGAGTCCCGGCGGCACGGGCGGCATGATCACATCTTCGTGATGGTGCTCCGTGCCCGCACTCCCCATCGCACCGACCGAAAATTCGAGCACATCGGGAGGCATGGGCCGCGTGCTCGGCGATTGGCCGCGCAGAATGATGCGGCCGTGGGGCTCGCGCACGCGGACGCTGTGTTCGGTTGAGATGAGGATGATGAACTTGTCGAGATCGATGGCCTGCAGCGTAGTGGTACCGTTGTTCACGACTCCAAGCTTGATCACGGTGTCCATCTGCGGGGTGACTGCCCAGGCGACGAAAACAGAATCCGTGCGTGGTAACCCGCTCAGGGCGATGATCGGCACGAACCGCGCATGCCCATCGGCGGTGACGCCGACGGTGAACGGCCCTGCCGGAGTGGCGAGCTCGACGCGCCCAGAGACGCCGGTTACTCCCGGAGCGGCGACGAGCTCGATGCAATAGAGATCGTGACTCGGCCCAAGCGGCGTGGGCGGGTCACACGGTCTTCCCTGCGCGCTCGCGACAGTCGCGAGAGTAAGAAGGAGCAGCAGCTCAGCTATGCTTCTTCCATCCGCGGAATGTCCCGCTCGGGAGCACGCGCAGCACACGACTCACCCCTGGACTCCGCGGTGCGCTCGGACCCGTGGAGGCCGAGAACGCGAGCGTGTACTCGCCCGTATCATTGGGCGCGGACGTGCCGATGTTGAGGAGATACCAGCCGTCCGCGGGCACCGTATACGAGATGTAGGCGTTGGGATTGCCACTCGCGCTGTCGTCATTCGCCGCCACCGAGTCGAATCGCTGCGCCGCGAAGTTGGCCCAGTACAGCTTCAGCATCGGATTCACGACCGTCGAGCGCTCGGCAACCTTGATGACCTCCGATGCCTGCACGAACATGTAGATGATGTCCGAATAGTTCTTGCTGCTGTCGGCACAATCGGTGGTCCGAATCGTGTCGGTAATCGTCGCGCCCGGCGTCATCCACGCATCCTGGCATGAGGCGAGGGTCGTGGGGCGGGTCTTGCCTATCAGGGTATAGGCGCCAACGGTGTCGGGGTCATATGAGGTCGCGCCGATGACGTACGATCCTCCCGATCCGAGAACCACGTCGAATTGCGACGTCTGAATGAGTCCCGGCTGGATGTCGTCGTCCCAACCCACCAGCGCACCCGACGCCTGGTAGAACTCCACGTACGGATCGATCCGCGTGGAAAACTCGTTGATGCGAATACTCTGCTGACCGGCGGGCAGGGTCAGCTTATAGTAATCGTAGAAGTAGAATACGGAGCCAACGAATACCCGGCAGTCGGTGCGGGAGAGCGCGCCGGACACCGTGTCGCCAAGGGTGTAGACGAGGGCATAACTGCAGGGATCGAGCGCCTTCAGATGAAAATCGATGGGCGCGAGACCGCTGACGGTAGCCGTGACGGTGAACGCGCCGATGGAGCCGCCCACGCGCACGACGGCGGAGACATTGCCGACGCTGTCCGACGTCTGCGACGGCTGATCGACGGTGGCCGACGATACAGGCGTCACGGTCCACGTCACCCGGGCCCCTTTCAGCGGGAAGCCATCGGTGTTGAGTATCGTGAAACCGACAGACAGCGTTCCTCCCGTCAGCACCGAATCGTTGTCACCGAAGAGGCCAGTGATCGAGGCGGCCTTGGGTCCCGTGGAGTCCCCACCACACGCGAGGGCCCCCGCAATGCCGATGGCGGCGACGGGTACGAACCGACGAAGCAGTCTCATGGTGCCTCCGCTATTTAGGCACGACGCGGTAGAGTACCTCGCCGTCTCGAATCATCCCGAACTGCTCGCGCGCCACGCGCTCCTGCACCGCCGGATTCGTTTCGAGGTCATGCGCCAGTTTCGCGAGTGAATCGAGCTCGATCCGCAGCGCCGCCACCTTGGCACGCTCGTCCGCGAGCTGCCGCCGGATCGTGATCCAATCCGCGGTGCCGTACTCGCCGCCCCAGACCGCGAGTGCGAGCAGGCCCACGCCGCCGGCGATGCCGGCCATGCGGGTGCGCGTCACAAGCCGTAGAGATGGCGACCGGGATAGTGCGCCACGTCTCCGAGCTCCTCGGCGATGCGGAGCAGCTGGTTGTACTTCGCCACGCGCTCGCTGCGCGAGGCACTGCCCGTCTTGATCTGCCCGACCCCGCTCGCCACCGCAAGGTCCGCGATGAACGTATCCTCCGTCTCACCCGAGCGGTGTGAGATCACGGCGCCGTAGCCGTTCCCGCGCGCCAGCTCGATGCACTGCAGCGTCTCCGTAAGTGTCCCGATCTGGTTGACCTTGATCAAGATAGCGTTGGCGACGTTCTCTTCGATGCCGCGTGCCAGCCGCTCGACGTTGGTGCAGAAGAGATCGTCTCCGACAAGCTGCACGCGCTCTTGTAAACTTTCTGTGAGCTTTGCCCACCCCGTCCAGTCATCCTCTGCGAGTCCATCCTCGATGGAGACGATCGGATACCGATCGATCCATCCTTTATAGAGCGCGATCATCTCTTCGGCGCTCTTCGTGCCGCCTTTGCTCTTCTTGAACGTATAGCTGCCGTCCTCATAGAGCTCGGATGCCGCGACATCGAGCGCGATGGCGATGTCCTTCCCGGCCTCGAACCCCGCCGCCTCGATCGCCGCCATGATCGCCTCGAGCGCGGCTTCGTCGTTCGGCAAGTCGGGCGCGAAGCCGCCCTCGTCACCCACCGCCGTCGAGAGCCCCCGTTTGGCCAGCACCTTCTTTAGCGCATGGAACGTTTCCACGCCCAGCCGCAGCGCCTCGGGGAACGTCTCCGCACCGATCGGTACGACCATGAATTCCTGAGAGTCTACCGTGTTTGCGGCATGGGCACCGCCGTTCAGGATGTTCATCATCGGAATCGGCAGCACGTGTGCCACGGGCCCGCCGAGGTAGCGGTACAAGGGGAGGCCCGCGTCCTGGGCCGCCGCTCGTGCCACCGCCAAGGACACTGAAAGAATCGCATTCGCGCCCAGGTGTCCTTTGTTCGGCGTGCCGTCGAGATCGAGCATCGCGTAATCGATGGCGATCTGCTCTTCGGCGGACATCCCCTCGAGCCGCGGGCCGATCACCTCGTTGACGTTCTTGACCGCCTCGAGCACGCCTTTGCCGCCGAAGCGTTTGCTGTCGCCGTCGCGCAGCTCCACCGCTTCGTGCTCGCCCGTGGATGCACCGCTCGGCACGGCGGCCGTGCCGCTCGCCCCGCTGGCCAACGTGACGTCCGTCTCGACGGTGGGATTGCCCCGGCTGTCGAGGATTTCGCGCGCATGTACTGAGATCACAGTGCTCATTGTGGTCCGAACCCTATCGCGCCTTTGACTGGAGAGCAACCATCGCCGCGCGGACTTGGTCCCGCAGGCGTTCGCGGTCTTCGGGCTTGAGGCCCGCCGTCGAGATCGGCGCGCCGACGAGCAGGCGGATGGGACGCGGCCGTAGGCGCCACGCGCCTTTCGGCATGATCTCGAACGTGTGATGCACGTAGACGGGCACGATGGGCACCTGGGCCGCGATCGCGAGACCGAAGGGGGCGTTCTTGAACGGCAGCAGCTCGCCGGTGCGGCTGCGCGTCCCCTCCGGGAAGACAACAATGGAAGAGATGCCGCGCCGGATCGTGCGGGCCGCCTCGTCGTACGCCGCGAACGCCTTCTTGCGCGCAGCGCGGTCGATGGGAATGTGTCCAGCGGCACGCATGGCGCCGGCCAGCACCGGAATCTTGAACAGCTCCTGCTTGGCAACGAACCGCACCGATCCCGGCAGCGTAGCCAGCAGGGCCCAGATATCGAACATCGATGAGTGATTCGAGGCGTACATCACGGGCTGGCCCTGCGGAACGTGCTCGAGTCCTTCGGCGGCGACGGGGGTGCCCGCGGCGCGAAGGACGTCACGCGCCCAGTCGATGTTTGCCCAATCGTAGATCCCGCCGCGCCGGTTTTTGACGCGCAACAGTCCCGCGACGATAGCGCCGACAGCATGATAGACGGTTGAGACCGCGAGAACGATGTAGTACCAGAGAGTGCGAACACTCACGCGAAGTGATCGTATCCTGCAGGCAGCGGGACGGGCTGGTTGTGATCGAGCAACCGCACGCCACCGCGCCGCCCCCCGGCGCCGCGCATACACGTACCGATGCGGGTCAACTGCAGGCCGGTCTGCGCGCGAAACGCCGACACACCCGCGTCGCCGAAGGCCGGTGGCATCGTGCACAGCAGCTCGAATTCCTCTCCACTCGCGGCCGCCGCCATCGCCGCGACACCCTCCCAGCACGGGATCTGCTCGAGGTTGATTTCGATGCCGACCTCGGAAGCGGCGGCGAGATGCTGCGCGTCGGCCACCAGGCCGTCGGAGAGGTCGATCATCGCACTGGCGTCGTGTTCCGCGAGCCACCGGCCCGCCTCGATCCGCGGTTCGGGACGCGCGTACCGGTTGCGCAGCGCCGAGGACATGCGTTTTCCCTCACGGAAATGTTGGAGCGCGAGCGCCGCCCCCCCCAGGTAGCCGGTGACCCAGAGGGCGTCGCCTTCCCGCGCACCGGATCGGCGGACGGGCCGCTCCGTGGTCCCGATCACGCACACATCAATGAGGTACTTGTCCGAGCGCGTCAAATCACCGCCCAAGACTCGCGCGTTGAGATTATGCGCCACCGCGGCGACGCCGGCCATGATATCCGCCGCGGGATCGGTGTCAGTCTTGGTATTGGGCGGCGCGCCCAACGATACCATGAGACCCAGGGGCGTCGCTCCCTCCGCGGCCAGGTCGGACAGCGCGGCCGCGGCGGCGCGGAACCCGATCTCGGTGAACTCGAGCCAGTCGGTCCGGAAGTGCACGTTCTCGAGGGCGTTGTCGATGCTCACGGCCAGCGTCGCAGAGCCGAGCGGGAGCAAGGCGCAGTCGTCGCCGAGGTCGGAGACATCCGCGCCGGAAATTTCCGCGATGCGCGCGAGGATCCCGCGGACGCGATCGAATTCGTTGCCGGGGCCGAGATTCATGGTCTATGTTACAACAAGTCTGGGGCTTCAAGTTCCACGAGAACTGGAGGCTTCCCGCGCTTCACGCTCTTCCAGGCACGCCACACGTCCGGCAGCGCGGCGAGCACGTCAGCGGGTCGCAAGCTTCGCGCCGTCCACTGCCCCGCACCCTGTTCCGCGGCCCGCCCCAGCGCGTGCGCGCCGAGCGCCGCGGCCTCGGCCGGCGCCGTGCCGCGTGCGAGAAACGCACCGATGAATCCCGCGAGCAGATCCCCGCTCCCGCCCGTGGCAAGGCCGGGATTCCCACTGGCGACCACATGCTCGGGACCACGCAAGTCGGCGATGACGGTAGGCACGCCTTTCAGCAAGACGGTGCACTTGAGTTTCGCCGCCGCGCGCGCGGCCGCCGACCAGCGATCGTTGGCTGCTTCGTCGGCGAGGGCATCACCGGCGAGGGCACGAAACTCACCAAGGTGCGGGGTGCACACCAACCCGCGACTGCCCGTCGGCACGTCGGCACGAAATACGTGCAGCGCATCCGCGTCGAGCACCGTCGGAATCGGCCGGCGCGCGAGCACTTGCCGCACGAATTGTTCGCGAACCTCACCGCGGCCGAGCCCAGGACCAAGGACTACCGCATCCGCCCACTCGAGCGCCTCGGCGACGCCGGGCTCGAGCTGCTCACCGAGTGCCGACTCTACCGTCAGCAGATCGGGAAGGCTCGCCTGCGCCGCAGCGATCGTCTCGCGCGCCGCGACGAGCTTCACGAGTCCCGCGCCCGCCGCCAGCGCGGCACGCGCGGCGTGCAAGGCCGCACCGCTCATTCCATTCGCGCCACCGATCACGCAGACGCGTCCCCGATCGCCCTTGTGCATCTGCGGCGCGAGCCGCGGCAACCGCTCAGCGGCCCACAGGTCCGTGACGAGCAGCGGCCACGACGTGTCGCCGGGCGGAAATCCGATGTCCACGACGACCACTTTCCCGCACCACTCACGCTGGAGCAGGTGCCCGCGCCGCACCCCGCCGAACGTCACCGTGAGCTGAGCCCGGATCGGTCCGTGCGCCTCCCCGCTCGTCAAGTCGAGTCCCGTTGGTCCGTCGACCGCGAGCACGGGCGCTCCGTATGACGCCACCCGCTGCGCCAGCGCGAGGACGTCGCCCTTCGCGGGACCGGTGGCCCCCGTGCCGAGCAATGCATCGACGGCAACGGCGGCCTGGGGCCAGGCTTCCTCACGACCGAGCTCGCGCACGCCGTCGAGCCGGGCCAGCGCGCGATTGTCGATCGCGTCGTCTGTCTTGGGATCGACCGCGGACACCCAGACCGGGATGCCGGCCGCGTGCAACGTGCGGGCGAGCACCCAGCCATCCCCACCGTTGTTGCCCGCGCCCGCGGCGATCAAGACGCCGCCGCCCCCGCCGCCCGTCAATGCGGCGGGCATCGCTTCGACCAATACCTGCGCGACGGCGCGACCCGCAGTCTCCATCAGCACGCGACTCGGCACGCGATACTGCGTCCGCGCCGCCGAATCCCACGCCGCCGCTTCGCTCGCCGAGAGCACCGGAATCGGATTCACGAAATCACCACCCCCGCGTATCCCACGACCCGCGCGTTGTCACCAGAGACCCACCCGGAGTGGCGGTAGTCTACCACGTCCGCGCGCGTGGCGCCGAGCGCCCGCGCCGCCTCCATGACCACGGCCGCCGGCCCCCGGCCACACATCGAGATGTGCTCGCGCGTGCAACGCGCGAGCAGCTCCGCGCCGTCGAGCGCACGCACCGCCTCGAGCGCGCGCGCGTCTTTCTTTTCCGAGACCGGCGCGGGCTCATAGTGATTGAGGTCGCTCGACGCGAGCAGCAACACCGGCTCGCCTGCCGCGTGCACCAGGCGCGCGAGCACCTCGGCGAGGAGTCGAGTAGGATCCCAGGCGTCCCAGGCGATCACCAGTGGCACGATCCGGACCTCGGACCGGAGCAGTTGGAGGAAAGGCAGCTCGACTTCGACCGCGTGCTCGCTCCGATGCGCGGCGTGATCGACCTCGACGACGCCGTCCGAGATCGTGCGGAGCCGTTCCGCCACGTCCGCCGCGATCGGCACCTCTCCGAGCGGCGTCCGAAACGCGCCCGCCTCCCAGAGCGAGACTCCGCTTTTCGCCTCGCACACGCCGGTGTGGTTGGGGGCAGCGATGATGACCAGGCCGGGGATCGGGACGCGGGCGAAGACTCTCGCAGCGGTCGGACCGGAGTAGATGTAACCCGCATGTGGCGCAATCACGGCGCGCACGTTCCCCCTCTCCGGCGGCGGAGCGGGGGATAGGGGGTGAGGACGGCGCGCGTCGGCGAGTAACGTCGCCACGGTCGCCCGCAGCTCGGTGGGATCGGAAGGGTAGAATCGCCCGCTGACGGCGGGCGGTCGGACGGTCACTCCGAAGAGGGGACTCCCGGCCAGCGATAGCCAGCCCCCGCCTTAAAAACGTCGGCGAAATCGTAGACGCGCTCGAAGTCCTCGATCCGGTCGCTGGGCTGGCGCGCCAGCAACCCGACGTCGATCAGCATGAAGACGATTTGGCCAAAGTCCTCCGAGGTGTGCACGCCCCAATGCGCCAGCACCGCCGCGGCGAGCATGCCGAACTGCTCCAGCGCGAAATCGCGGCAGGCCCACGCCAGCTCGACGCCGCTCAGGTGACGACGCGCCGGGAGACGCGTCTGCGCGAATTCCAACGCCGCCAGCACGAAGACATAGGCGCGTTCGTTGTACTTGCCGTCGCGCTTGCGGAGCTCGGCGAGCGCCGCTTCGAGTGTGGCGACGTCACTCACCGCCGGGCCTCCCCGGGAGGAGGTGGAGCAGCCGGAGGTGCCGCAGGTGCGGGAGGCGAATTCACCACACGGATCCCCCCGGAACGGCGGTTCCGATCTTCGGCGGGCGCCTCGAGCAGCGCCAATTCGAGCACATCGTCGATCGTTTCCACGAGCTTGATATCGAGCAACTTCCGGACCTCATCTGGCAAGTCGATAAGATCGTTCTTATTGCGCTCGGGCACGAGCACTGACGTGACGCCGGAGCGTGCTGCTGCTGTCAGCTTCTCCTTCAATCCGCCGATCGGCAACACCCGCCCCCGGAGGGTCAGCTCACCGGTCATGGCGACGTCGTGCCGCGCCGGCCGCCGGCACAGCAGCGAGGCCAGCGCCGCCGCGATCGTAATGCCGGCCGACGGTCCGTCCTTGGGGACGCCTCCGGCCGGGACGTGCAGGTGCACGTCGGACTGCGTGAACGCGTCGAGCGGAATCCCCAGCGCGCCCGCGCGCGCGCGCAACAAGCTCCAGGCCGCCTGCGCCGACTCCTTCATGACGTCGCCGAGCTGGCCGGTCAGGGTGATCTGGCCCTTGCCCGGCATCCGGATCGCCTCGATGAACATGATGTCGCCGCCGACCGGCGTCCACGCGAGCCCGGTCGCTACGCCGATCTCCGGCGCGCGGCCCGCGACTTCACTCTGGACTTTCGGTTGCCCGGCGTATTTCTCCAGGTTCTTTGAAGAGACTTTCACCGTCTTCGCCCCACCTTCGACAACCTCCAGCGCGGCTTTTCTCAGCACCCCTTGGATCTCGCGCTCGAGCTGGCGGACACCGGCTTCCCGCGTGTACTCGGCGATCAGCCGGTCGAGCGCGCCATCGGCGACGTTCGCGCGCGCACCGTTTTCGCCCTTCCCCAATCCCGTTTCCTTGAGCTGGCGCGGCATGAGGTAGCGCTTGGCGATCTGCAGCTTCTCCGCGGGCGTGTAGCCGACCAGCGTCAGCAGCTCCATGCGGTCGAGCAGTGGATCGGGAATCGGCGTGGTGCTGTTTGCCGTCGCGATGAACATCACGGCGGACAGATCGAACGGCACCTCGAGGTAGTGATCGACGAACGTGGAGTTCTGCGCGGGATCGAGCACCTCCAGCAGGGCCGCGGTCGGGTCGCCGCGCACATCGGCGCCCATCTTGTCGACCTCGTCGAGCATCAAGACAGGACAGCGCGTCTCACTGCGTTGTAACGCGTGAATGATGCGTCCGGGAATTGCACCCACGTACGTGCGGCGGTGGCCGCGGATCTCCGCCTCGTCGCGCACGCCGCCGAGCGACACGCGCGTGAATTTGCGGCCCAGCGCTTCGGCGATGCTTTGGCCGAGCGACGTCTTGCCGACGCCCGGCGGCCCGACGAAGCACAGGATCGAGCCCTTCGCGTCGGGATTGAGTGTCCGTACGGCGAGGTATTCGAGGATCCGCTCCTTGATCGTTTTGAGATCGTAGTGGTCGCGATCGAGAATGTCGCGCGCCGTCTTGAGCTCGAGCCGGTCCTGCGTCACACGGCTCCACGGCAGCGTGGCGAAGACGTCGAGGTACGTGCGGGCGACCTGGTACTCGGCCGACTGCGGCGACATTTGCCTGAGCCGCTTCAGCTCGCGGTCGGCGACTTTCTTCGCCTCCGCCGAGAGCTGCGCCTCCTCGAGACGATGCGCGAGCTCCTCGAGCTCGTCGTCGCCCTCGCCTTCGCCCAGCTCCTGGCGGATCACTTGCAGCTGCTCGCGCAACACGTACTCGCGCTGATTTTGATCGAGCCGCGTCTTCACTTTTTCCTGGATCTGCGTGCCGACCTCGAGCACCTGCAGCTCCTGCATCAGAAACTCGCCGAGTCGCTCCAGCCGGCGCGTCACGTCGTCGATCGCGAGCAGCTCCGCCTTCGCCGGCAGCGCGAGATCGAGATTGGCGGCGATGAAGTCCGCCAGCTTGCCCGCCTCGGTGATGCCGGCGAGCACTTCGTGCAGCTCGGCACCGAGGTAGGGCGCGATGTCGATCACCCGCGAGAACTGCGCGATGACGGTGCGCTTCAGCGCCTCGGTGCGCGCGTCTTCGAGCAGGTTCTCGATCAGCGACTCGCAGCCGGCCATCAGCCACTTCTCGCCCTGCGCGACGTCGTTCAACCGGGCGCGCTCGAGCCCCTGCACCATCACGCGTACCGAGCCGTCGCCCAGCTTCAGCATGCGCACGATCGTGCCGAGCGTGCCGACGTCGTAGAGCTGGTGCGGCAACGTGTTCATCACCGCGCCCTCGGGCGGTTCGATCCCGCCCATCGACTTCACGACGCCGAGCAGCAGGCGCTTCTCGCCCTGGATGATCTCGTCGATCAGCTGAACGGCTTTGGGATCTGTGAGAGCCAGCGGCAGGACGACGTGGGGATAGACGACGAGCTGGCCCAGGGGAAGGACCGGCAGGCGTTCCATTAGGTCACCCGCACCGACTGCGCGCCCGAAGAACGCGGCGGTTGCTTGGCCAGCCGAATCTCGAGGAAGCCGTGTTCGTAGGTGGCGCGGATCGACGCCGGATCGACCACGACCGGCAGCCGGAAACGCCGCTCGAACGGCCCAATCTGCACTTCCATCGAATGGTAGTGCCGCTTCCCTCCGGCGTGATGCCGGGTGGTACGCTCGCCGGAGATCCTGAGGATCCCGTCGTTCAGCTCAACGCTGAAGTCGTCGGCCTGCATGCCGGCGATGTCCATGTGGACGATCAGCTCGTCGTCGGTCTCATAGACGTCGGTCCGGGGCTTCCATTTGGGCGACGCCACGAAGCCGACGGGACGGCCGTGGGCGACTTCATTGAAATAGACGTCCAACTCGTCGGCGAGATGCACCGTCAGCGAGCCCGAGCCGCGCGACGGACGATTCGGGGGCGAGGGGGGGATGGGGGGGCCGCTGTCAGCCATGCGGGACTAAGATAACGTCCCACGGCGACCTGCGCGGGGGCTAAATCACCGATTTTACCCTCCCCCATCGGCTCTAGCCCTCCTGACGGATTGGGTCAGGCTCGGCATGACCACCTGCCTCCCCTCCCCTGCTCCCGGCCCCCGGCCCCCGGCCCTTACGCTTTTGCCGACTTCTGCGCCCACTCCTGGCGCCGCTGCTCCACGCCGCGCGCGAAGTCCTGACGATGCTTATTGAACGTCGTCGCCAGCTGGTCGCTGAAGCCGTAGATCGCCCACGGCGTGCGCTGTTGCACGAAGGTCAGCATGTCGCCCACCTGCTTCTCGCTGCCGCCGATCGTCGCAGTCCCGCCGTAGCAGTTGACGATCGCTTCGTAGGTCTTGCCGGTGGGAATGAAGTTCACGCTGTGTTTCGTGATCTTCTTGTACGCCCACAGCACGTCCTGCAGCCGTAGGACGTTGAATGCGAAGAGGGTGGAGCGCACGAGGTATTTGTTGCCGAAGCGCCACCCGGCCTTGCCCCGGAGCAGCGAATTATTGAAGTCGTGTTCGGCCTCGACGGCGACCCCGACCGGATCGCCCCATTTCGCGATCCGCTGGGCGAGCGGATGGTGGTCGGGCTCGCGCCACGCGCGCCAGGCGGGCAGCGCCTGCCAGATGAACAGGAGCAAAAACACCAGTGCCACGCCGATGCCCACAAAGCCCGGCCGGCGGAAGGAATCGGTATCCAGATAGAAGGGATAGAAGCTGCTGCGCAGCGAGCGCATCTCCTTGCTGTCGAACAGCTCGTTCTCGAGATCCTCGGGCCAGGGCGCGAGCTTGCCCTCGGCCGCGCGCGATTCGGGGCCCGCCGTGCGGACGACGAGATAGTGATTCCCGATGACGAGGGCGTGATATGCCGCCGATTCCTCGCGACTGGTCTCGACGCCGGCTTGCGTACGCACGGTGTATTGGCGCAGCCCGGTGTCGAGCACTCGGTCGCCGGCGACGCGCGCGTAATAGCGCGGTGTGGCGGTGACATCGCGGATCGAGTCGAGGTCGGCCCGCTCGAGCTTGTAGGGGCCGCCGAGGAAGTTCGCGATGTAGCGATGATCGCTCGTGGCGGCCAGCACGCCGACGACGAGGGCGAGCGTCCATACGACGACGCGGCGGAAGGAAACCGCGCGAATGCGTTGCGAAATCCAGCTGTCCATCGGAAGCCCCCACCTGTTGGGAAGCCGGGGGCACACTATAGCGAACGGATTCGCGAGAAGCTAGCATAGCGTCATGCGTCACATCTCACACGGTTCCGTGATCGTCCTCACACTCGTCGGGGCATGCGCCAAGCCCGCGGACAAACCGGCCGCCACCACCGGCACTCCCGACTTCCACAACCCGTCCGATCCCGGATTCGCCCAGCAGGCACCCGACAGTTTCCGGGCCCACTTCTCCACGACCAAAGGCGACTTCGTCGTCGCGGTGCATCGCGCGTGGGCGCCGCACGGCGCCGATCGGTTCTACAACCTGGTGCGCTCGGGCTATTACGACGGCGTCCGGTTTTTCCGCGTGATTCCCGGCTTCATGGCCCAGTTCGGCCTGCACGCCGACACCGGGGTGACGGCCGCGTGGCGCGAGCGGCGCATTCCCGACGACCCGGTGCGGCGCTCCAACCAGCGCGGCATGGTGACGTTCGCCACCGCGGGGCCCGGGACCCGGACCACGCAGGTTTTCATCAATTACGGCGCCAACGACCGGCTCGACGCGAGCGGCTTCACGCCGTTCGGCGAGGTGGTTCAAGGGATGGACGTGGTGGACAAGCTCTACGGCGGCTATGGCGAGGGCGCGCCACAGGGGCGCGGGCCCGATCAGATGCGCATCCACATCGAGGGCGAGAAGTATCTCGCCCGGCAGTTCCCCAAGCTCGACAAAATCAACAAGGCTACGGTCGAGTAAGCTGCCTCAGCCGGCCCTGCGCTTCGCCGTTCGTGGAATCGCGCTTCACGGCCTCGCGGAACGCCGCGATCGCGGCGGCCGTGTCACCTTTCACGAGGTTGATGTTGCCGCGGAACGTCGAGAGGTTCGACGAATTGGGGAACTGCGCTTCGTTGAGTCGCAGGATCGCGAAGGCTTCGTCGAATTTGCCGGCACGCGCGAGCCGGAACGCGGCGATGTCCAGGGTGGGCTCACCAAAATCATACGCTGCGCGGCCGTAGTAGCGGTCCCGCAAGGCACGATAGGCGCGGGTCGCCGAGTCCACCCCGGAGCTTTGGGCCGTCTCCATGATCAGTTGCTCGAGAGGCATCGGGCGGCTGACACCGCGGTGACACGTCATGCACGTCACCTCGACATGTGACGTCATTTTCTCGTGCTCGGGCAGCGTGTCGAGCCGGTGGTTGATCTCCTCGACCATGCGCATCATCTGCCGCGCCGTCAGCTTCGTGCGCTTCTCGTCCTTCGCGAAGTCAAATTGCCCCAGCGGCTGGCCTTCCTGGCCCACGTGACAGAACTGGCAGCGCACACCGAGGCCGCCCGCGAAGTTGCGCATGATCCCGACGACGTTCATGACGGGCGTGTTTTTGGGAATGACTTTGACGTTGATGAGCGAATCCGGCGGAAAGTGGCCGGGGGCCTGAGCCGAAAGGGCGGCAGCGGCGGTAAGGGCGGCAACGCAAGCGATCGCGGGGCGTAGGTTCATGGCGTCAGAAATACGCCGCGTTCCCACGAACCGCTACACGACCGTGTCATTCTCCTACGAATTCCTAACGCACTTACACCTCATAGCCCCTCAGCCTCTCGGCCTCTGAGCGTCTCCCTCACATCTGATGACTCGGCGAGTGGTGTTGTTGTCGCTGGAACGCCAGAAACTCGTGTATCGCCGCCACCGCGACTGGGTCGGTGCTCCTGATCCGGACTTCCCCACCCCGCGGTCGCTCGATCACTTCGTAGCTGATCGCCGCGCGTCGCTCGCGCATCACGACGGTGCCGGGTACGGTCTGCGCATGCACTGCGAACGGTTTGGTGAAGTCGCCCGCGCGGAAGGCGGCCTGAATGTCGCGCATGTGCGCGCGAATCGTCGCGATGGCGGCCGTGTCGGTGGGATCATCACGATCCAACACGACCCGGCCGCCGTCCGGCAGATCCTCGAACACGTGCGCGGAGGTGTACTGATCGACGCCCATGGCGTGCGCGCCCCGCGATTGCATCGCCGCGAAATGATGGTCCGCGCGCTTGCAACCCCCGCTGACGAGCGCTACGACGAGGCAGCCGATTCCGACCGATAGCCGAGTCTGATCCATACCACGCAGAGGGCACCGTTGAGAGCGAGGCCGAGCGCCGGCTTGACGAAGGCGAGCGCGGTCGCCGCGACGTAGACAAGGAGTCCTACGTAATAGGTCCGCCGCACGTTGGCGACCGTCTCGGTGGTCACCTCCTTGCGAAGCAAACCGCCGTTCACGATCGCCCGGAACAATACGTTCCAGCACAGCGCGTTCACGACCATCGTCGCGCAATAGAACGCCGCCGCCGGTTTCGCTTCAGCCGTCGCGAGGTTCTGCGCCAGCACCGCCGTGGGAAACGGAATGAAGGTCACGGTGAGCAACAACAGCCCGTTCGCGAAGAGAAACGGATAGTTGACGCCCCGCGCCATCCGCAGCAGCTCGTGATGGTTCACCCACATGATCAGGATGACGACGAAGCTCAGCAGGAACGCGATGTACGACGGCCACAGCAGGGCGAGTCCCGCCCACAGCCCATGGTCGCCGTGCGGCACGCGGATCTCGAGGATGAGGAGCGTGATTGCGATCGCGAACACGCCATCGCTGAACGCTTCGACTCGGCCGGCGCTCTCGGTCATACTCACAAAGATGCTTTTGCCCAGTAGATTATGGCCATGCGTCCCACAGGTCGTGCTCTCCAATTCGCGCTGATCGCCGGCGGGCTTGCCGCGTGCGGCAGCAGCTCCACCGGCCTCCCCGCCGGGTTCGAGTGTTTGGGCCAGGCGCTCCCCACGACCGCGCCCGCTCTGGTCAATGTGACCGGGATGGTGACCGCCAATGTGTTTTCACCGGGTCCGGTTCCTCACGCGTTCGTGTATGGATTCCGCACGGGCGACACGACACACCTGGCAGGCGATACGACCAATACCCCCGGCCAGTACAGCCTCGCGATCTCGACGAATGGAACGCCGGTGAACGGCTACCTCGCGGTCTCGGACAGCGGTCACCACATCGACACCTACGCCTATCCGGCCGTTCCTCTTGCCGCCGACGTGACCGAGAACGTACTCATGGTCTCGAGCTCGGAATTCTCAGTCCTCGCCGCGGCGGCCGGCATCACCCCCGCCCCGGGCGACGGATTCATCGGCGTCGTCGTGAGGAATTGCCAGGGCATACCCATCGCAGGCGCGACGGTGACGAGCATGCCGGCCGGTACCGTCCGCTACAACGCGGGCGGCGGGCCAAGCTCATCAGCGACCGCCACGGCGGCGGACGGCGTCGCCTATATCGCGAACGTCGTGCCGGGCAACGTGACGGTTCAGGCGACGGCGAGTGGGCACACGCTTAGACAGCACACGGTCAACGCGCGCGCCAACACGATCACGCTGACGGAAATACAACCCTAAGATCGCAATGTTGCTTTCACACCCAATCATTCACGCTGTGCCACCACCACCAACTCCGGACACCCATCCACCACCAGACCGCGCCCGAAGTCGCCGTACATCTCCACCACCCGAAAGCCCGCGCGCGCGAGCAGGTGCCGCAGCT